>OMYR01000039.1 GCA_900315335.1 uncultured Bacteroidales bacterium | reverse complement strand
CAATACCTCAAAGCCTGTCATAGGCTCTTCACTTTCAAAATCTTGAACATACGGAGTTTCAACAGGTATTATTGTTGTTTTGAATGTACAAACCATTGTAGAATCTTCGGATACTTCACTACCACAATTACCTTTAATCCAAAGTTGATAAGTAGTGTTTTGTTCCAAACCTGAAAGGTCAAATTCTTTATCAGATACAGTTTGTTCATTTATTTCGGCATCTTGTGTGTCTATTTTATAATAAACAACCCAAGAATTATTCGATTCTTTTGAATCGGTAAATGAAACCTTAGCAGATTCGTGAGTAATGTCTTTTACTTCAACACTTGACAAATCAGGAGAAGTACAATCAGGAGTAAGTTCAATTTTAATATCATCTATATAAATATAGTTGTAAGAACCAATTTCACCGGTCTTAAATACAATATAATTATTTGAACCTACAATTTCTTGTGCATTTTCAAAAGAAACTATCTCGTATTGCTTACCATTGTTTTTAACAGTTATATCTCTAATGGCTTCAAAAGTAGAAATATCATTAACATCTGACATCAAACCTACCGTAAGAGTTTGTGGCGTAGAACTACTTCCTAAATAAGAGAATTTAACTCTCATAGACTGAATATCCTCTTCAAACTGAGGAGAAGCAATTGTTGTATTTGTACTCAATCGCAAACTATTATTGATGACCGCTGTACTACCTGCAACATTTTGCCAACAAATAGCATCATCTTCCGAACCAAAATTATTGATATAAGGAAGTTCATCACTTGTTATTGCTGAACAAGCTGTGCGGAATTGAACAGTCTGGCTTGGGTCTGAATCGTCCCCATCAGAGCATACCGCAACAACCCATACATTGTATTTAGTGTCGGCATTCAACTCAGAAAGTTCGGCAGTATATTTACCCTCCTCTTCTGTCGTATTTATATCTGTTACAAATAATGTATCTTCTGAATTTGTTGCATCATTAGGAGCATAATATATTTTCCAAGAACTATTTGATGTATTATCTTCAAATGATACTATGGCTGTATTAGCTGTTGGCGCGACTGTAACAGATTTTTTAGAAATAGAAGGACAATTTGGAATGAAATCAACAGTCATATTGTCAAAATACCAAGAAGTAGTATTGTTTTGAGATAGATATTTGAACACCAAATAAACATCACCTTCTGTCTCAAAGTTATTCAAATATATTTCCTCTTCTTCAAATGCCGAAGCACCATCAGCGCCTCCCTGATGAGGAGGTATTTGATAGATCGGTTCAAATGTATTAGTATCAGAAAGATCGGACATAACGCCGATTGTAACAGTTCCTGTTTGACTATTATTAACTCTGTGATAAAATCTAAGACGCATATTCTTGTCTTTGATATTTGTTATCTTAGGCGCGGCAACTGTAATTGATCCAAATACAAATTCCATTGCACCCATTCCGTCATAACAAACACTCGCACTACTATGTTCTACATGGAAACCTGTTCCGGTAGGAGCATTCTTAATTATAGTCCAGCAATAAGGATGGTTTAATTCGTCCCAAAGCTCATAATCATCTGTCCAAGCACTGCCCTCTGCTATGGTTATATCTCCACATGATGTACGGAATACCGCAATAATAGGAGCGGTTTGTTCTCCATTACAATCTGCAACAACCTTAATCTCATAATTGGTATTTGCAGTCAAACCAGTTACCTCAGCAGTAGTGGTTGAAACAGAGCCTGCGGACTCCCATTCTGAACTGCCAAGCACTCTGTAATAAACATTCCAAGAAGAAATATCTCCACTTTGCTCCCAAGAAACTGTTATATAATCTGAACCAATGGCTTGCCCATCTTCCACAACAGCCTCGACAAGATTAGTAGGAGAAGCACAATCGGAAGTAGTAATAACGATGTTATCAATAGCCATACATGGATTAATCGCTTTACCACCACTACCGGAGCCATAATAATTATCTGAGTTATTAGATTTCCAGTAGAATACTAAACTATAAGTGCCATTTGTAACTTCATTGGCAGTGTATGAAACATGTTGCCAATCATTTTTACCCCAACCTTTATTAAGTAAAGTGATAACTCCATCACCTGTTACTTCACCTTCATTAGGAATGGAAACAGAAGAAGGAACTAAATATACACTCATATAATAATAAGGATTAGTCAAAGATTGTGCATAGGAACTATAAATTTCTTGACCAACACCTTTCCAATCAAAGGAAATGTTTTGTTCTGCACTTTCACCGAAAGTCAAAGGTATAACTGCATAAGCATGGTTATATACGCTGTGAGTAAAGTTGTTGTTATCTTCTTTTGCCGTGCCGTCGTCGTTGTACAACTGAGACATATAAAGAGCTTTCTCGCCCTCTTTCTTTACAAAAGAACCAACCTTCCAACCGTCAGTAGTACTCGTAGCAGCCAATTGAAGATGTTCGTTATAAACATTTTCATCTTCAAAATCAATAGTCAATGAACTATTAACATCAACAGGAATGGCAGTTGTAGAGAATTTCACAATATTTGAAATCTCTCCTTCTTCAATACCACAATCCGTAACAACGTATGCCATATAGTTAGCAGCAGTATTCAACCCTGAAAGGGTAACTTCTTTGTCTGTTGTTGCAATTCCTACATATTGGTCGTCATCTTCCGAAGCCAATTTGTAATAAACTTTCCATGCAGAATGATTAGGACTATCATCTACAAATTCCAAAGTAGCACTATTATCAGAAACCTCTTTGATAGTTAATGTTCCCGTAATTCCCGAACAACTCGGCAACTCTTCAACAGTAATATCATCTACATACATCGAAGTACCATAACCTGCTCCATCAAAACGGAATGCTATATATTTCGCCTCCCCTGCTGCTTCCAAAGAAACTTTTTCATATTTCCAATCTGTAACTGCCGTACCGGTACCAGTGGCTTCCAAAGTCTTTACAGGAGTAAAAGTAGTTGGGTCATTAACATCTGTCATAAATCCTACCTGAGGAGTCCCGATAGAATTTTCGTTTATTCTATAATAAAAACATACTCTTAAACCCGTAATATCAGCTCCAAAGATTGGTGGCATAGCAATAATTTGATCGCTGTTACCTTTAAACTCTAAGCAATTACCACCTGAATGACAAGCATATGAAGTATTTTCCAACATTTTTGGATAACCGGGATAACTACCTGTTGAAGCCACAGGTCTAAACCAACATTCTATTGCATTTTCAACATCAAAATTATATGTCCAAGGTATTTCTACATCGTCATAAGCACAAGGTGTTTTGAAAGTAGCACTTTTCCAAAAAGAAACATCATCATCTGAACAATAACGACGAACACGCACGTTATATGTTGTTAAAGCAGAAAGTTCCGATAAATCAATACTACCGTCGGAAACAGTTGTTAAATCTTCATTCCAACTTTCGGTAGCAATCTTGTATTGATACTGATAAGTAGCACCTGCCTCAGCAGTCCAAGAAACATTTGCAGTTGTGGCTTCAATATTAGAAACCGTCAATTTACCATCAATAGCAGCACAAGTAACTTCCACATCTGAAATTTCAAGTACTATTTGTGGCAAATCATTAGTCACACTAATAGGATTCGGAAGAGACCCATCGCTACTGGCACACAATGTTATGTTAGCCTTGCTATCGCACTTAAATTCGGTAGTACCTATATAAGCACCAGTTGCGTCTTGGAAACCGATAACTAAATTTCCTCCTGCATATTCAAAAGGTGTTTCAAATTCAAGTTTATTCCAAGAACCTGCCACAAAACTATGAGTGCCATCATAGACCAATGTCATTTCGTTAAAGTCCAACGCCTCCGATCCAGAAGCAAATTCTGTCTTATCGGTAGTCGCCATATAAACCTTTAAGGTTCGAGCATCACCTTTTGTTGATGTCGGATAATAACTAACCGAACTAATTAAACCGGTCATTCCAATCTCATCTTCCAAATATATGGATTGAGACGAACTATATTTGTAATATGTCCTAATTGGGACGTAAGCAGAGACTGAATTACCATTTCCTATGGTAATCTCTTGTTGAGCAAAGCCTGTCATAGCCATTATACAAGCCATAAGCAGACTCCAAAAATACTTTTTCATTTCTTAAAATTGTATTAGTTTAACAATAAATTAACGTGAGTTCGACGAAATATAATCGTCTAAACAAGCGGTGATTAGCGAAAATTGTTGTAATTTTATAGTATCAAAAAAAATAATAAACACAATAATCGCTGTGATCACCGAGAGCAAAGTTACGGAATTATTTTGTATGGCAGATGACTTTTGTAAGTTTTTTGATGTTATGATGGAAAAATATACAATCAAAACAAATGCGAAACGTCATTATCATAGGGAATCAACAATGTTGAAAGCAGAAGTTATGCTGATAATGATACTTTTTCACGATTCAGGTTACCGCTGTTTGAAACACTTTTATTTAACGTGAGGAACGACGAATTTAATTATTGGAAATAAGAGAATTATACATATTTCCAAAGAAACAGGGGAATAATTCTTCAAGTGTTTGTAGCATTTGACCAAACATAAGAAATATCAATCATATAAATTCGTAAACACCTTCAATATATGGGTATGATAAATATATAATCTTCTGACAATCTTTTTATTAATTTCGTTGAACTCACGTTATTTTAGTATATTTACGAACAATTTTTTGTGATAAATTGCCTATATCTTTTTTCTGTAAATAGTTTTTTTATTTGCCGCGTCCTTGGAAGATTATCAAGAATGTGTAAAGTAAAATCTTTATATCGGTTGCAAAAGACATATTCTCCAAATACAAAAGGTCAAACTTCATTCTTTCCACCATTTGATCCACATTGTCGGCATAACCGAATTTCACTTGTCCCCACGAAGTCATACCGGGTTTTATCTTTTGCAGAAGTTTATACTCGGGTGCTTTCTTAACAATCTGGTCGATGAAAAACTGCCTCTCAGGACGAACTCCCACCATACTCATTTCACCCAAAAGAACGTGGAAAAATTGCGGCGTTTCGTCCAAACGAACCTTTCGCATAAAGTGTCCGAAAGGTGTTATTCTATCATCATCGTCGCCACTCGAAAGCCTTGGACCATTCTTTTCTGCATCAACGCACATCGAACGGAATTTATACATTCTAAAAGGTTTGCCATAGCGTCCGATACGTTCTTGCGAATAAAGAACAGGACCTTTGGAAGTGCATTTGATTATTATGGCTACCGTTATATAGACCGGAATAAGAATGATAATGGCAATAATGGAAGCGAATATATCAAAAGCCCTCTTTAAGCTGACTTCCCACGGTTCCATAATGTTTTGTGAAATCCTGACAAGCGGTACAGAGAAAATAGCCTTCATTCGTATGCTGCCCGTCAATAAATCTTTGCGGTCGGACGGCATATAGATATTTATGTTAGGGTCTTGAATGGAAAAGATTATATTATATATCTCGTTTTCGTTGTCTTTATCCAATACGATAATAACTTCTTCGATATGTTTTTGCTCAATAAAATCTTGAAGGTTTTCTATATTGCCAAGACAAGGTATATGCTTTTCCAATTCGTTTTGTTTATCGCCATTCACTGTAATAAAACCCTCAATTTTGTAACCCGAAGAAATCTCTTGGTTGCGAATGCTCTCGTAAAGCGTTACGGCTTTGCTTTCATCAGAAGAAATAATAAGAGTAGGAAAACCAATCTTGCCGTTATGAACACGTTTGACCGTTATTGTGGTCAGCACCAAACGTGGGATATATGTCAAAAAGAAATGCAATAGCAATAGAATGATAAATGTAGTATAATAATTTCTGTACGTAGATATATAATCGTCAAGCAAAAACGCAAAAAAGATAATGATAACACCTATTATGCTTGTAATAAATGTTTGTCCCAAATCTCTCAAACGTGATTTGCGATAAACATTGCGATACTCTCCAAAACACCAATACAAAAACAACCAAAAGCAAGGTATAAGTATTATTCCTTTATAGAAATTCGCATCGGCGAAGACTAAATTGATGTCGTTGAAAAGGTCTTTCTCTATGGTTATCTTTCTAAAAAAGAAAAACAATGTCCAAGCCAATGAAGCGGAAACATAGTCTGCAATGATGTATTTGGCAGTCAGCAATCTTTTGTTCATAAGTGCGTCGTTATCGGTGTTGAAAAATTGTTCGGCAAATGAAAAACAATTGTCTTTTGGACTTGTTATTTTATTTGCCGCCCTTGTAAGTTACCAATTTGATGTTGTCTATATGCACAAAGCCCTTTGGATTGTTGGCACTGTTGTAAGGCATAAACCATAGCTGGAAAGCATTATGATTGATATTTTCCCAAACTTTTCCTAAGGTGATATACATCTTTTGCCAGTTGCGTGCATCGTTCGGTTTGTAACTATCCTTGAAATTGGCACTCATTCTAACGCTGCTGATATAATAAGACTGGGAACTTGAAGAGGCTTTGCCGTAAATTCCAACTTCAAAAGGTATGTTTGCACAATAATCCAATTCCAAAACCATAACGCCGGAGCGTGTAGATGAACTGATGCTGTCTTTGGAAATCACTTTGAAATTGTCTTTGGAAGAAGTGGAGTAAAAACCTCCACACTTATTACCAAATCTTACCGAATCGCTACTGCTGATTAGCACAAAATGATTTTCGGCAGAAGAATCTATATTGGAAGCATTCTCAAACGGATTGAAGGTATCTTCAAAGAAAAAACGTTTTTCAATCTTCGTGTTGTCGGTGTATGAAATATCTCGTTTCGGTATTATTGTTACTTCTCCTTCTTTCAAATCCAATGTGTCAAGTATAGATGAATAAAAAGGATAATATGTTCTTGTGGCATTCATACCATTCAAGCGTACAACAGGACGTATCTCCAAATAAGTCTTGCCTTTATATAGCAATGGAATGTTTAATGTTCCGTCTTCGCCAAGTGTATAGATGCCCAAAGTTTTTTGTTCCTTGCCGTCGGAAGCATACAACGCAATTTCGGTTATGTCAGAGGTTAAAAAACTTGAATCTTGTGGAAAACCGAAACTTGTATTCGGATTGGCAACAAGATTAAACCCTTCGATTTTGATAAAAGACGGCATCTGTTGTTCGCCCTCAAAATCATCGCAAGAAGCAAATGTCATTGCAATCAAAGCAATTATCCACGCAAATGTTATATATCGTTTTTTCATCGTATTATCAATTATCCTGTATAAACGTCAGAGTGTGTTGTTTTATTGTCTGACAAAATGTTTATGATGTTTTATCGCTCTTGTATGTGCAAAATCTTTGCCTTTTGGTTATCGCAAATTGTCTATGATTTGTTTTGCACGTTTTATTTCATTTATGTCTGACAAGGCAATATCATATTCACTCACTTCTCCAAATCCGCCCATAGACACTCGTGGATTGCGATACGTCATACCTCCGCTGATTATTTTCTTTGCCGAGAAATGAAAAGCCGAAGGATGTGCCGCTTCGTACATATCTTTGATGTTGCCGCAATTGACACCGCTGCCCGCCATAATCTCTATTTTGTCGCCAAACTCATCACAAACCTTTTTGATATTGTCTATTCCCTGCATAGCCTTGTTATACGCTCCCGAAGTGAGAATACGCGTAAATCCCAAATCCACTATATCCCTTGCAGCACTCATATAATCCTCGCTCATATCTATTGCACGGTGAAAACAAGTTTGTAAATCTCCTGCCGCTTCAACCAAAATCCTGTTGCGCTGCTTATCAACTTTGCCTTCGGCAGTTAAAATGCCAAAGACAATGCCTTTTACCCCTATTTGTTTGCAAATTTCCACATCACGTTGCATTATTTCAAATTCATAGTCGGAATAAAGAAAATCACCGCCGCGAGGTCGTATCATAACCATAACATCTATGGATAAATCTTTTTTGGCTCTTTCAATCAAAGCGTATGATGGCGTGATACCGCCTTCTGGCATCGATGCACAAAGTTCCACTCTGTTTGCTCCACCGTTTTGAGCCGCCAAACACGACTCCATATTATATGTGCAGATTTCAAGTTGTATGTTTTTTGTTATCATTTTTGTTTCGTGATTATTCGTTGTTATGTAAAATATTGCTTTTAAGATTTTTCATATATGTATTCAGCTCTTCTTCCAGAGACTTTATTTTTGTAAGATGTTTCATAAAACCTTCGCTTTGGGGGTTGAACGGACGATGATTTTTCATTTGGTAGAGTTTTACAAACTTGTCGTTTATCTCCATGGTCTTGGGCGAAAAATAAACTTCCGAAAACTTTTGCCATATATAATCCACTGCTACATCACCAACGTGCAGCAAATCTTTGGCATAAAATCTATAATCTCTTAACTCGTCCATAACAATATCGTAGGACGGAAAATAAAACACCTGTTTATTGTCCGTATTTTGATAAATGGCATCGTACAATCGGGCTTTGGAAACGGCATTGTCCCTAAAACCCTCCCTCCAATGGCGAACAGGAGAAAGTGTGAAAATGATACGAATCGTAGGATTGATGTCAGATATTATTTTGCCGATATTTATAATCGCTTCGCTGATGTCTTTATTCGTTAAAAGTTTTCGTTCAATGAGTTTGCTGTCTATCTTGTGGCAGTTTCCCATAAGGTAATTGTTTTCCTTGTACCAATAAGTCCAAGCCGTGCCGAGTGTTATTATAACAACATTTGATTTTTCAAGAAAAGTGTGGGCGTTGTCTATGCTTTGGTTTATTTGGCTCAAACATTCCTCTTGTGTTAAACCTCTAAAATCTCCATGAGCCGAAAACAAATAATAATACTCGCCGCTTTTGATAGTGTCTTTTGCTTCAAAATAATCTCTTTTCGCTATTCTGTAAATACATTGCTCGATACTCTTTGGGTTATACAAAATACCGAAAGGATTTTTCAAAATATTGAATCCGTTTTGTGATAATTTCGCACCTATCTCGTCAGTAAAGCATGAACCAAACAAAAGAATATTATCTTTATGTGTTATGGAAAATGGCGATTGCGGTATTTTGATTTCCGTAAAAAATGAATTTTTATTCATCATCAGAGTATCGATTTATGGTTTTAAGATAATGTTGTTAGTTTTGCCTTTTATACTTTATAGGCTCGCAGTTGTGTTTTATGGCGCAATTGTTCAAAGTCCTCGCAACCCAAAATTTCCGCTTCTCTTAACAAAAGTCTTGCACACGCCTCGGCATCGGAATCCGAATGATGATGATTGAGTTGTATGTTTTCTTGTCGCGAAAGAAAGTCCAATGAAAATTTTTGGTTGCCGTTCCATGCTTTTTTCGCCAATATGTAAGAACACATATATTTTGCTTGTGGTCGTGGTATCTTGTAATGAGCCAGAGTCTTTCTAAGCACATTTATATCGAATGCCGCATTGTGTGCTATAAGCATCGTATGAGAAAAATGCTTCTCAATATCTTTCCAAAGCACGTCAAAAGTAGGTGCATCAGCCACGTCTTCTTTATGAATACCGTGAATTTTTTGAGCGTACCACTGAAAATAAGGATAGCATATTGGTTTGATGAGGTGATTTTCAACGCTTACGACTTGATTGCTTCTCACAACCGCAATACCAATGGAGCAAGGAATGTATCCGCTCGCCGTCTCAAAATCTATTGCCGTAAAGTCAAGCATATTTGATTATTTGTTACGATATTGTGATTAAATGGTTTTGTGTTGTCAAATCGGTGTTGAATTGTCTCTAATGTCGGCTATGTGTTATTTGGCTTTGTTACTTATTATTTTGTAATGCTCTTCCAAAGTTGCACCCCAACTGTTGCGAATGCTCAAAATGGAATCGAAAGCACTTTTGGCCTCGTTGTAACGTTTCATCTGATATAGCACCCAAGCGTATGTATCCACAAAAGTAGGCTCTTCGGGATATTTATCCACGACCTTTTTGGCGTATTGTAACGCTTTATCCAAGTCTTTATTGTCCAAACTAAGATAATATGCGTAATTATTTAAGACAAAATAATTGTCAGGGTTTATTTCCAATGCTTTATCGTAGTTTTTGAAGCATTGCTCATTGTCGTTTATCGCATGGTAACAATCGCCAAGGTTGATATAAAAATCTTCTTTCATATCCTTGTCGTTACCTGTGCGTTTTAGACCGATTTCCAAAGATTCTATGGCTTCGTTCCATTTTTCCAAAGCCACTAAATTAACACCTTTGAACAGATATGGCAACGGTTGTTCGGGATAACTTTCTATGGCTTTGTCGGATATTTCCACAAGTTTTTCGGCACTGTCGAAAGTACTTGCAGCATACAATAAATTCACATGCAAATCGAAATTATTGCAGCCTAAATCCAAAGCCTTTTGAGCTGAATAAGCACCATTGATAAAATCATTCTTACGCATATAACCCAAATTGAGCATACTCCACAATTCACAATGAGTGCTGTCCGAAGTAAGTTTCATACGTTCAAGCAACGTAAAGAAACGATTGAAAGTCTCTACATCTGTATCCACTTTGTCTTGATAGACGGTAAAGATAATACCTGTCTTGGTTTGGAAATCCACATCTTCTTGTGCGGCGGCTTTATATAAATAGTGGAATAATGAATCCTGATTGTTTTTTACCAAATAATAGTTGGCAAAAGTAAGGTTCAACAATTCGTTGTTGGGATCCATTTGCTCAACCTTTTTATAGTATTCAAGGGCTTTATCATAGTTTTTTTCCTGCATTTTCATTTCCGCAAGAATACTCCAATACTTGCTTTGAGACGGGAAAGCTTTGGTAAGATTTATTATTTGTTCTTCGGCTTTTTTCGTATCGTTTTTCTCTTTGTACAGATTGTATTTGAGCATACTTGACCAATCATTGACACCAAAACGTTCTTCCAAACGGTTCAATGTCTCGATTTCTGCCTTTGTATTGCCGCAGACATGATACAGGTTCGCCAATTGTTGCCAATATTCCAACACTTCGGGCTTTTGTTTGATAACGATTTCCATAACCTTTGACGCATCTTCGTATTGTTGCAAAGAAAGGTAAATATCTATTTGGTGTAACTTGTACCAAACATTACTTTGGTTAGCCTTTACGCAACGCTTGGAATAATCCAAACTCTTTTCAATATCGCCTCTTTGGAAATACAGAGATGAAAGATAATACATAGCGGCTGCATTATTTTTGTCCTGTTGAAGAATTTGTTGGTAAAGATTTTCAGCCTTTGTAAAATCGTTTGTATTCAGAGCCGTTACAGCATCAATCATCAAGGAGTTTATTTCAAAATCCTTTTGATTAGCAGGCTTGGTGGTTGTGTTTTTTGTACTTGAACACGACACAACCACTATCGCCGCCAATATGAGAAAAACAATTCTTTTCATCTATAAATATTTTCTATCCGTAGCCGTTACAACCGTTTTAAGCATTCTTTGAGAAAGCACCCAAAGACAACTCATCTGCGTGTTTGGTATATACGGCATTGTTTCCAACCATTGAATTGGAAAGCACAGCATTCTCAACCGTGCTGTCGTGTGCAATGATAGAGTTTTGAATTACCGAATTTTTGATAACGCAATTATCTTCCAAAGTTGTATAAGGGCCGATAACAGAGTTTTCTATCACAACATTTTTTCCTATATGGCAAGGCTCTATTATCGTTGCATTGCTATTTGTCAGAGTCTTGTCAATGGTATTTAAGCCCATACTCAAACAAAGCAGACGTTGGTTGGTATTTACTACAGCATCCTTGTTGCCGCAATCAAGCCATTCGGTAACGGTTTCTGTTGTGAAAGAAAAACCGTTTTGTAACATATGCTCCAAACAATCTGTAAGTTGATATTCACCTAAAAGAGTTATGTGGTTGTCAATCAATCGTTGAATTTCCGTATATAGTTTTTCACCTTCACGGAAATAATAAATACCTATTATGGCTTCGTTGCTTACAAATTCTTTTGGTTTTTCAACGAACTGCAAAATCTTTCCGTTGTCGTCTTTTTTAACAACACCGAAAGCCTGTGGATTTTCCACGCAAGAAGTCCAAATTATGCCGTCTTGTTTCAAATCCATCGTAAAAGAAGCATCGAACAATGTGTCTGCAAAGGCTATAACCGTATTGCCGTTAAGCAATTCTTTTGCCTGCCATATTGCGTCTGCTGTTCCCAAAGCAACTTTTTGGTGATATATCTTGCCTTCTGCACCCAAAGAACGAGCAACTTCTATAAGGTCGTTTTCAACTTTTTCGCCGAAATCTCCGACAACAAAGCCTATGTTATCAACCTTTACTCCGCATGTTTTTACTATCTCTTTGCAAAGTATTTTAACTATCTCTTCTCCACAAACCTTTATAAGGGGTTTTGCTGTTGTTAATGTATGTGGGCGTAATCTTTTGCCCATACCTGCCATTGGAATAATGATGTTCATTTTCTTTTTGTTTTAACAATTTTACATTCTATTTTTATATAATCGTCGGAGTCATAAAACCTTTAATTTTATTGAGCAATGACTTCCTTGTAAAGTTTATCTTTGTTTATCGGTACAACGCCCACGTTCTCGCAAACCAAACCGCCTGCCAAGTTGCTGATTTTTGCAATATCCGTTGAACTCATACCTAACGCCAAACACAATGTGGCAACGCTTATCACTGTATCTCCTGCACCCGACACATCGGCTATCTTGCGTAAATATGCAGGCATCAAATCCATCTTTGCTTCATTATGGGAATAGTCCGCCATAAATATACCGTATTCGCTAAGTGTTATAAATATCTTTTGAATATCTTGTTTGGCGTGCAAAAGCAAGGCGGCATCGGTCAGGTTGTCCTTTGTCGGCAAATCAAATTCTATTTTCAAACCTTCTTTTAATTCTTTCAAATTAGGTTTAAACATCGTTACGCCCTTGTATGAAGAAAAATTCCTGTGTTTAGGATCTACCGTTGTGGGAATACCTTTCGCTTTTGCAAGTTTTACGGTCTGTTTTATTATCTTGTCGGTTATAACGCCTTTGTCGTAATCCTGAAAAATTATTGCGTGAATTTCTTTGTTTTCTATCATGTCGGCTATGGCTTTAAGCAGCATAGACTCTTCATCGCTATCAAGATTTTCTGTTGTTTCTTTATCTATACGAAGCATTTGAGCATTGTTGCCTATGATACGTGTCTTTATCGTTGTGGGACGTTTATTGCTAAGCAATATGCCTTCATTTGTCATATTATGTTCTTTAAGCAGATTAAGCAATATCTTCCCGTTGTCGTCCTTACCTATAACACTGCAAAGTATTGGTGTAGCCCCCATAGCGGCAATATTCAACGCCACATTGCCCGCACCTCCCAATCTATGTTCTGTTTTCTGTACGGTGCAGATAGGAACGGGAGCCTCAGGAGAAATTCTATCCACCTTACCCCATTGGTACGAATCTATCATCACGTCCCCGATGATTAAGATATTAAGTTCATTGAATTTATCGAATATTGCCTTGTAATCCATAATATGAGTATTGTTTTGAGTTGTTTTAGGATATTTCTCCTCTTAGGTTGCTGTTCAATAGTTTTTTCTGAGTTTGCTTGTCGCTGAAATTACCCAAAACAAACATCATCTTTGCCAATGCCGCTTCGGTTGTTATATCTCTACCCGATATAACGCCCATATCTCTTAAATCACAACTTGCCTGATAATGTCCCATAGCCACGCTACCTGCTTTACATTGGGTAACGTTCATAACTATTATACCTTTTGCGATAATATCTTTGATGCTTTTCAAAAACCAATCTTGCGTTGGAGCATTACCCGAACCGTAAGTCTCCATTATCAAGCCTTTAAGGTTAGGTATATTGCCCACTGCTTTGATATAATCTTCGCTTATTGCAGGGTGTATTTTCATAATCGCAACATCGGTGCATAAGTTTTTATAAACCGAAAACTCTTTCGTTGGATTTGGTGCTATGATATGTTTTTTATACGAGATATTTATGCCTACCTTTGCCAACGAAGGGAGATTACCCGAATAAAAAGCCTCAAAGTACTCTGCATTTATCTTTGTTGTACGATTGCCTCTGTAAAGTTTATTGTCAAAAAATATACATACCTCAGGGATTGACACTTCGGTGTTGGCTGCAATCTCGACAGCCGAAATGATATTGTCTCTGCCGTCTGTACGTATCATACCAAGTGGTAATTGAGAGCCTGTAATGATAACGGGTTTGGATAGATTGTCAAGCAAAAAACTCAGCGCTGAGGCTGTATAAGACATGGTATCCGTGCCATGAAGAATAACAAAACCGTCATACGAATCATATTGCTCGCCGATAAATGAAGCAATCTCAATCCATTTGGTTGCATTCATATCCGACGAATCTATGATAGGGTCGCATTGGTATGTTTCTATATTGCAGTCAATCTTACGCAAGACAGGTAATACTTCATAAATCTTTTTCATATCAAAAGGTTTTAATGCACCTGTTTGCGTGTCTTTGACCATGCCTATCGTTCCCCCCGTATATATTACAAGAATATTTTTCATATCCGTTCTTAAAACACTGACAAAGGCGGAAAACAAAACGCCTTCCGCCTTTGTCCTCTTGGTTGTTTATTTAATGGTTTCGATATATATTCCCAACTCTTTGCCTTCAATAACGTCAATCTTGGTTGTAGGGCTATTAATATTGTTTTCAAGGCTCAACTCTTTGGTAAGTGTCTCGCCGCAGATGTAACCCTTGTACATCTCTATTGCGGCTTGCAAATCCCTGTCATATTCAACCTTTACGACAATATTGTCAGTAACCTCGAAATTGCTGTCTTTTCTTATGTTTTGAATTCTATTGACCAATTCTCTTGCAATACCTTCTTTTTTCAAATCGTCTGTTATTACAACGTCCAAAGCCACCGTCAGTTTGCCCTCGCTTGCAACAACCCAGCCTTCAATATCTTTGGTTGCAATTTCTACGTCTGTCAAATCCAATGTTATTTGCTGTCCTTCAACGTCAAGAGCATATTTGCCTTCGCTTTCCAATTTTGTTATATCGTCTTGCGTAAAGGCTGCAATCTTTGCTGCCAAGGATTTCATAATCTTGCCGTACTTTGGTCCCAATGTTTTGAAGTTGGCTTTGATTGTCTTTGAAAGAACATTGTTATGTAAATCCAAATACTCTATATCTTTGACATTGACTTCTGAAAGTATAAGATTTTTAACTTTTTCTATTCTTTCTTTGGTTGTGGCATCGCAAGGTATCATAATCTTTGCAAGCGGTTGTCTTACTTTCAGATTATGACGTTTTCTAAGTGATAACACTAATGAACAAATCCTTTGAGCCAAATCCATTCTTGCTTCCAAATCCTTGTCTATCTCGTTGTCGTTAGAAGTAGGGAAGTCTGTCAAATGCACGCTTGTGGCCTTGTTTCTACCACTTACGGCATTCAGATTGCAATACAACTCGTCCATAAAGAATGGTGCAAACACGCTACCCAATTGCGCTATAACCTCCATACAACGATAAAGCGTTTGATAAGCGCTTATCTTGTCTTCGCTGTATTCTCCTTTCCAAAAACGTCTTCTGCACAAACGTACATACCAATTCGATAAATCTTCGCAAACAAAGTCCATAACTCTTCTTGCGGCACGTGTCGGTTCGTAGTCGTTCAAATCGCTATCAACGTCTTTTATCAAGGTATTCAACAATGATAATATCCATCTGTCAATTTCAGGACGCTTTGAATATTCTATATCCTTTTCCTTGTAAGCAAAACCGTCGATGTTAGCGTATAAAGCAAAGAATGAATAAGTGTTATATAGAGTTCCGAAGAATTTTCTTCTTATTTCGTCTATTCCGTTAGGGTCGAATTTAAGGTTATCCCAAGGCTGAGAGTTTGAAATCATATACAAACGTGTGGCGTCTGCTCCGTATTTGTCCATCATCTCAAAAGGTGATACGGCATTACCCAAACGCTTGCTCATCTTGTTGCCGTTTTTATCCAACACCAAGCCGTTAGAGACAACGTTTTTGTAAGACACTTCGTCCATAACCATTGTGGCAATGGTATGAAGAGTAAAGAACCAACCTCTTGTCTGATCCACACCTTCGGCAATGAAATCGGCAGGGAAGAACTTTTGTTTCAATTCTTCTGTCGTACATTCAAAAGGATAATGTCTTTGAGCAAAAGGCATAGCACCGCTGTCGAACCAAACGTCAATCAAATCGCTTTCACGTTTCATAGGTTTGCCGCTCTCACTAACAAGTATAACGTTGTCTATATACGGACGATGCAAATCAAAACTCTCGTAATCGTTGCTCTTATATGGATTTTCGCTCATAAATCCTGCTGCGATACTTTTGTCTATTTCTTTTGCTAACTTTTCTACCGAATTGATGAATATCTCTTCTTTTCCGTCTTCCGTTCTCCAAATAGGTAGAGGAGTACCCCAATATCTGCTTCGAGAAAGATTCCAATCCACAAGGTTTTCTAACCAATTGCCAAAACGTCCCGTACCAGTTGCCTGCGGCTTCCAATTTATTGTCTTGTTAAGTTCAATAAGACGGTCTTTGACTGCCGTTGTTTTGATAAACCAAGAATCCAAAGGATAATACAATACGGGTTTGTCGGTTCTCCAACAATGAGGATAATTGTGAGTATGTTTCTCTATCTTGAAGACTTTGTTTTGAGCCTTTAATTCAACGCATAAATCCACGTCCAGTGTATTGTCTTTATCGGTCAAAGTGTCATCATAAGCATTCTTTACAAATCTTCCTGCAAATCTTTCATATTGTTCTTTGTCTATATGCTTATCCACATACTCTTTGTCCAAATCGTCCAAAACAAAGAACTTGCCACTCTTATCAACCATAGGCTGGTTTTTACCATTCTTATCCACAAGATGAAGCGGAGCGATGTTTGCCAATTTTGCCACTCTTGCGTCGTCTGCACCAAATGTAGGGGCAATATGGACTATACCTGTACCGTCTTGTGTTGTAACGTAATCGCCGCTGATAACCTTGAAAGCATCGCCTTCCTGTCTCTGGGGTTTGACCCAAGGAATAAGTTGCTCGTAATCTATTCCAACCAATTCCTTACCTTTGCACTCAAACAACAATCTCCAAGGAATGACTTTATCGCCTTTTTTATATGCTTCAAAATCTTGGTTTTCTCCCTCTGTTTTGAAATGAGCGTTCAATAAGTTTTTGGCAACGAAACAAACCATTTCTTTGCCTGTATATGGATTGAAACTCTCAACGCAGCAATAATCTATCTTATCGCCCACAGCCAAAGCCGTATTGGAAGGAAGTGTCCAAGGTGTTGTCGTCCAAGCAAGGAAATAAGTCTTGTCTTTCTTGTCGTTTAATTTATCCAATATGATGTTGTTTGTTGTTTGCTTTGAAGCAATTTTGAATTGAACCACGCAGGTTGTATCCTTGACATCTTTATAACAACCCGGCATATTCAATTCGTGGGAAGAAAGTCCCGTTCCTGCCGCAGGAGAATACGGCTGAATGGTGTAGCCTTTGTAAAGTAAGCCCTTGTTGTATATTTCTCCCAAAAGCCACCAAACACTTTCAATGTATTTGTTCGTAAAAGTTATATAAGGAGAGTCCAAATCAACCCAATAACCCATTTGCACGGTGAGTTTATCCCAAAGGTCTTTGAATTGCATAACACTCTCTCGACACGCTTTGTTATATTCTTCGACAGAGATTTTGCTGCCTATATCTTCTTTTGTGATACCCAAAGCCTGTTCAACTCCAAGTTCCACAGGCAAACCGTGAGTGTCCCAGCCTGCTTTGCGGGTAACATAATAGCCTTTCAAATTCTTGTAACGGCAGAAAATATCTTTGATTGTACGAGCCATTACGTGATGAATGCCCGGCTTACCGTTAGCTGACGGAGGACCTTCAAAGAAAATAAAAGGTTTATTACCCTCTCTTATCTGCAAACTTTTGGCAAAGGTATCTTCTTTTGCCCACTTGTCTTGGATATTTTTTTCTATATCCGTCGAATTAAGATTTTTGTATTGCTTGTATTTCTCCATTTCGACATTAAAATTTAATATATTTTTACTGTCTGACATCTATCTGTATAATAGGTTGCAAAGGTACAAAAAATTTATATAACCTATATGATTTTTGCTATAAATTCACTTTTTTATAAAAATTTTCCAAAAAAATTTGGTGGGTAATGAAAAAGGTAGTAATTTTGCAACTCGAAAAAAGGGAATATGGCGTCGTAGCTCAGTTGGTAGAGCGGAGGACTGAAAATCCTTGTGTCATTGGTTCAACTCCAATCGATGCCACTCCGTTAAGGGGGGGGGGAGTTAGATTAGTTTCTAACTCTCTTTTTTTATTACCTTTTTCCCGCCCGATATCGAACCTTTATAAATTTCCAAGAAAGTCGTAAGATTAGTTAAACTATTATCAAAATTCTAATTCAGAGTGCAAAGGTAGAATATTTATCAGCCACCAAAACTTTCTTTCGTTTCCAACCGGGAGAACTTTACGAAACCAATAAAGTCAGAGGCTTTTTGAATGAATTTCAATTACTTGCAGTACGTTACGGCTTATGCGTCCTAT
>OMYR01000010.1 GCA_900315335.1 uncultured Bacteroidales bacterium | reverse complement strand
TATGTTTCCGAAAAAACCTTGCATCAATGTGCAACGCTCGTTAGACAAGCAAATTGCATTGTTTTAATTTTCGTCGAACTCACGTTATTTTAACGGTGCAATAAAACAAAACTTGTCGTAAAATCTTTTACTTTTTAAGACTTTACGACAAGTTCTCAAATAGGTTTTGTAAATTATAAATTGCGTTTAATTGTACTTCACCGTAGGTTCGTAATCCAATTCAAATTTTATTCCTGCTATCGAATCAGGGTTTGGCTCAACGGAAATAAGAAGTAATGCCAACCAAAACTTGGGATGGTCAAGTTCTTGCTTATCTTCTCCAAGTATTTTTGTCTTATCTTTAAGATTGATATAGAAAGTATATCCCATTGTTTCAAACTTCAATAAATGTTTGCCGTCATACTCCCTTTTAATATTTTGGTCTTTAATAACCATATCCATAACCTCATCCAAAGAATTATGTTCTAATTCTTCCGTTTTGCGACAAATATTGTACTCGCGGATAATATCACCGATTTTCGGTTCTTTTATCGGAGAATAAGGATAATATCTTTCTATCTCTTTTCTCACTTTGTTGGCAAATTCATTTGCCAATGCTTCCAAAGTCTTCATTTTATCAAGTGTTTTTTATTTATTATTTTCTATTCCGATAATTGTTTTGGTAACTGCTTGCAAAGATAATAACAAAATTTGAAAACATAATCTATTGCGAAAGTTTTTTCGCAATAGATTGTAATTTTATTCGCTCTGCGTCTGAACAAGTAACGGTTTTTGTATCTTATATTCTCTGCAAAGCAATATCAATGTAACCACGCTTGCCAATAAATCCGCAATAGGAGAAGCAAACCATACTCCGTCTGCACCTATAAGCGATGGCAATATCAATAGTATCGGTATAAGGAATATTAACTGACGTGTCAAAGAAAGGAACAATGCTTTATTAGGCTGGTTCATACTTGCAAAGTAATTAGTTCCTATAACTTGGAAGCCAACAACCCAAAACATAGACATATTCTTTCTGAAAGTCTCTATTGTTATTGCTATAAGTTCTTTATCCATTAATGTATTTTCGCCCGTGAACATACGTGTCAGATAATAAGGAAATACCTCGCTGATTAATGTGCCCAAACACGAGACCACAATAGCAAGAACGATTGTTAAACGTAAAGTCTTCCACATACGTTCGTATTTCTTGGCACCGAAATTATAGGCAACAATAGGTTGCATTCCTTGCGAAAATCCAAGAATAACCATAAAAAACATCATCGCTATACGATTGACAATACTGAATGCTCCGACATATAAATCACTTCCGTATTTCAAAAGATTATAGTTTTGCAGCATAATAACAAAACAAGCGGCGGCATTTGTAAAGAAATTAGGCGAACCTATGACAAAAGCTCGTTTGGTTATATTCCAATTGAATTTGAAATTCTTTTTCTCTAAATAAACCGTTCTGTCTCTTCTAAGGAATAAATAAAACAAAGCCAAACAACAAACCGTCTGACCAATCACCGTTGCCCAAGCAGCACCTGCCACTCCCCAATGAAATACAAATATGAATATCGGAGCAAGAATAATGTTAATAACAACGGAAATAAAGGTCATATACATCGCAGTTACCGGATAACCGCTCACACGTAAGATAGAGTTTAAGCCTAAATACATATGGGCGAAAACGTTTCCTATCAAAATAACTTCCATATATTCTCTTGCAGCAGGTAATGTATTTGCACTTGCACCAAAGAATATCAAAATAGGGTCAAGGAATATAAGACCGACAACGGTAAATAAAATACCTATAATTCCATTTAATATAACAACGTTTGCAAGCACCTTTCTCGCTTGGTCATAATTCTTTTCGCCAAGATAAATGGAACACAAAACGCTTGCCCCAACGCCAACCAACGAACCAAAGGCAGCAGCCAAATTCATAAACGGTCCGGTAAGCCCGACACCGGCAATATTGTACGCACCTAAGTTACTGATAAAGATACCATCGACAATATTGTACAATGAGGAGGCTATCATTGCCGCAATAGCAGGCAACGAAAATTTCCAAATCAATTTACTGATTTTTTCTCTTCCTAAAAGTAACGCACGTTCTTCATTCATTTCGCGATAGTAGTTTTTCTGTATTTATTAGCCCAATAAATAAAAATTCCTAAAAATATCACAGCCATAGCAACTCCACCAAATACTCCAAGCGAGTAGTTTAGCGAAAAGCCCTCAGGTGCTACAAGAATGTAACAAGTACATACGGCGGTCATAAACATTGCAGGAATTATGGTAATTATAAACTGACGTTTTTCCTTAAACAAATAAACTGTGCAAGCCCAAAGAGTGAATATGGATAACGTTTGGTTGCTCCAAGCGAAATATCTCCACAAAACATCAGCTTGAAGATTCATTATAAGAAATGTTATCGCAAACATAGGCAGTGCCACCAAAAGACGCTTTACAATAGATTTCTGTTCCAAATGCAAAAAGTCCGCAATTATCAGTCGTCCGCTTCTTAGAGCTGTATCTCCCGAAGTTATTGGTGCAACAACCACTCCTATTATTGCCAATATACCGCCAACCGTACCTAACCAACCTTTACATATTGCCGCAACTATTTCAGCCGTTTCGTGTCCGTCGGCAGCGTATTGCTGCAAAGCGATTATACCATTAGGACATTGTGGATACATGGAAGCGAAAAACGCCGAAGCACTTGCCGCCCATATCAAAGCCACCACTCCTTCGGTTACCATTGCTCCATAAAAAACTCTTCTTCCATATTTCTCGTTTGTGATACATCTTGCCATAAGAGGAGATTGTGTTGCGTGAAAACCGCTTATTGCTCCGCAGGCAATGGACACAAACATCATTGGAAAGATTGGCAGGTTTTTAGGGTGCATATCATAAAAATTCTCCCAAAGCTCAGGTATAGGGGCATTGGTTCTAAATATGGAGAACAAAAGTCCTAATGCCATAAAAATAAATATAAATCCGAATACAGGATATATCTTACCTATGATTTTATCAACAGGAAGCAGCGTTGCAAGGATATAATACAAGAAAACAATAACTGCAAAAATCGTAACGCTTACACTTGGCACAAGCCCATGAAGTAATGCTGCCGGCTGAGATACAAACACCGCACCGACCATTACCAACAATATAACAGTAAATACCAACATCACCGTTTTAACTCCTTTACCCAATTGCGAGCCGACTATTTCCGTAAGACTTGCACCATTTTGTCGTATGCTTATCATAGCCGAAATAAAATCATGCACCGCTCCGCCGAAAATGGTTCCGAACACTATCCAAAGAAATGCAGCAGGTCCGAACATAATTCCCATAACCGCTCCGAAGATAGGTCCTGTTCCCGCTATGTTTAAGAATTGTATCAAAAACAATCTCCACCATGGCATTGCAATGTAATCAACTCCATCGGGATTGGCTATTGCAGGTGTTTTTCTGTTAGCATCAGTTTTGAAAACTCTTTCTACCACCTTTCCATAAAGGAAATAGCCTAAAATCAATAGCACTAACGCTGTTACAAAACTAATCATAATTTATTTGTTTTCCATTTACTTAAAAAGAACTTGCAAAGTTACGACTTTTTATCTTAATTTTGCAACGTTAAAATTAAAATCTAAAACAATAATGACACGATTAAGCGTAAATATCAATAAAATCGCAACCCTAAGAAATGCTCGCGGTGGAAACAATCCCGATATTATCAAGGCTGCAATGGATATAGAATCTTTCGGAGCGCAAGGCATAACCGTTCATCCTCGTCCCGATGAAAGGCATATTACAAAACAAGATGTATATGATTTGAAAAAAGTCGTAACCACTGAATTCAACATTGAGGGTTATCCTGACGATAGATATATTCATATCATCGAAGACATCAAACCTGCACAGGCAACTCTTGTACCCGATAAACCCGACCAATTGACAAGTAATCACGGTTGGAACACTGTCAAAGATGCCAAGCAACTGCGAGAAATAATAGAGCATTTGAAGAAAATTTGTCGCGTATCTGTTTTCGTTGATGCCAATAGTGATATGGTTAAAGGTGCAAAAGATTGCGGAGCAGACAGAGTGGAACTTTACACTCAGTCATACGCTGAAAACTATCTAAAAAACAGAGAACAAGCCATAGAACCATTTGTCAAAGCCGCACAAACGGCAAAGGAAATAGGCTTGGGACTGAACGCAGGACACGATTTAAGTTTGGAGAATTTGGAATATTACAAACAAACAATACCATGGACAGACGAGGTTTCAATAGGCCACGCACTTATCTGCGACGCACTTTACTACGGCTTAAAGAATACTGTCGGAATGTATTTGCGACAAGTCCGCTAAATTTCTATTGATATAAAAACAAACAATCCGCCTGACAAAACATTTGTGGGGCGGATTATTTTTTTGTTATCACTATTCAGTAAAATAATCACTCACACTGATAAAATAATGTTTAACATTAATAAATTAGTATTAAACACTAATAAATTAATATCACTAACTCATAAAACCATAAAAGCAATAAACAAAACAATCACCGAAAACAGATAAAAATTTTCGGTGATTATGTTTTATTTTAATCTTATTTACTATTTTATTTCGTGTATCTTTTATTTTTCTCTTGTCTTAAACTCAATACGACAAATACAGAAGTTACCAACGCACCTATTATAAATAGCACCGACGTTGTTACAAACATATTTCCTATTCCCACAATCGGTGCAACAGCTCCTCCGACCAAGAAACTGCTTGCTCCCAATGCTGCCGAAGCCACTCCCGCATTGTTTCGCTCACTATCCAACGCTATTGCGGTAGGTATAGGTTGCAACAAACCCACAGAAAACATCAACACCACAAAAGTCAATTCCACCAACACTACCGAATGTAAGAATATCAGGGTTACAACCGAGAGCAACGCTCCTACAACCATTATTATCGCACCATAGAAAAGGCTTCTCCTACCCGGAAGATGACCAGCCACCGCACAACCGACCGCAATTGCTACGGCATTAACGGCAAAAAACAAACTAAACATCAATGAACTCAAATGATAAACGTTTTGCAAGATAAAAGATGATGCGGATATATATGTAAATAACACAAACGGTGAAAACATATATATAAAGAAGTGTATCATATATGTTTTGTTGCGAAGCAATTTTTTGTAATTGACAAAAGAAGCAAAAACAGGGGCTTCAAGTCTATTTCTCATAGCAAGAGATTCTCTTAAACGCAAACTCAAAAGCAGAAGTATGATTCCGATAACAAGCAATACGATAAAGATTACTTTCCAATCGGCAAACGAAAGAATAACACCTCCAAGTATCGGTGCAACGACAGGTGCTATGCCATTGACAGCCGCAATCATCGAAATAAATTGCGTCAGTCTTTCGCCCGAATATGTATCGGTGGCAATACTTCTTGACAACACTATTCCACCTGCACCTGCCATTCCCTGAAACAATCGCATAAAATTGAACAATTGTATATTCGGTGCAAAGATACAACAAACGGTTGCAATAGCATAAACCACTAATGAACCGATTAGTAATTTTCTTCTGCCGTATTTATCACTTACAGGACCGATTAGTATCTGACCTATTGCCAAACCCAACATCGACATTGTAAGACTTAATTGCACGGAAGAGTTACTTGTCGAAAATTCCTTAGTCAATGACGGCAACGCCGGTAAATATAAATCCGTTACAAAAGGTCCGAACGCTGACAAAAAACCCAACGTAATGATTAAATAACGATGTAAATCTCTTTTTGCTTTTCCTATATTTTTCATTTTATTTTCAATAATATTTTTCTTTGTTTATCAAATATATTTATCTGTGTATAATATAATTAACATATTACGCACAATCCCAAAACCAATGTTAAACATAAGTAAAATAATGTTTAATACCGGCAAAATAATGTGTGATACTAATTAAACAATATCACTGATTAATTTTCGGAAAAGTCTTACCAACGGAATTGTGATAAGACACAAATACCATTAAAGCGGTAGCAATATTTAGTCATACCTCATTGAAAGAGTTATGATTGCCAAAGCGGCTTCTTCCTCAAACAAAAAGCGACTTTTTTTATTCTTTATGATATTTTTGTTTAACAACAGCATTTATTTTTATGCAATATGAAAATAATAATCCGTTTTCAATGATTTACACTCAATAACCACGCAAATATTCAATTATTCAAAAATTTAGTATTCAATATCTACTTTCAAGGTATCGTACGCAAGATGAACATTGCCTGGCAAATACTTTTGAAAATCCTTGTAAGGCCCCATAAGGTGAGACAAATGAGTAAGGTATGCCACATCGGGTTTTACGAAATCTATCAACTCCAAAGCCTCGTCAAGAGTAAAATGAGCGAAATGTTGTTCGCGTCTTAAAGCATTTACCACCAAAGTTTTCACACCTCCAAGTTTCGATTTTTCTTCATCGCTTATAGTCTTGGCATCTGTGATGTATGCAAATTTTCCAATTCTATAAGCCAAAGTCGGCAACTTGGCGTGCATAACTTCGATAGGCACAACTTCGATTTCATTACCAAGCAAAAAAGATTGTTGCTTGGTAATATCTATTTCATGCAACTCAAATTCGGGAACACCCGGATATGGATTTTCAAAGGCATAGTACATCATCTTTTTTATACCTATGATAGCCTCTTTATTACCGAAAACGGGCATAGGTCGTTGCTGTAAGAAATTGTATGAACGCACATCGTCCAAACCTGCTATGTGGTCTCTATGTTCGTGGGTTACAAGAATGGCATCAACATACTTTACGTTTTCTCGTAGCATTTGGTAACGGAAATCAGGGCCACAATCGATAACTACTTGCCATACTTTACCTGTCAATGGATTGATTTTATCAAAAGTAAGCATACAAGAAGTGCGAAGTCTTCTGTCCTTTTTATCCAAAGAACAACAGACCTCGCAATCACAACCCGGGATAGGTACTCCCAATGATGTTCCAGTACCTAAAAACGTTAATGTCAATTTACTCATAATATCCGTAAGATTTTCACTCAAAAATTATCTTACGTCTGTGTTTTCTTAATTTTATAATGCCCATTTAACAAGCACTGAACCCCAAGTAAATCCGGCACCAAAAGATGTTAAAATCAAATTATCACCTTTTTTGAACTTATCTTGATTTTCGTACAAAAGCATAGGTATAGTAGCACTGGTTGTATTACCGCAGCGGTCAATATTTATCAATATTTGCTCGTCTTTTAATTCCAAACGCTCGCCTGTTGCTTTTATGATACGCAAATTTGCTTGGTGCGGAAGAAGAAAATCAATATCGGATTTTTTCATATTGTTCTTTTCCAACAATTCTTCCGTAACGTCTGCCATTTTGGTAACAGCCCATTTGAATACGGCTGGACCTTCTTGATAAATAAAGTGCTGTCTGTTCATTACTGTCTCTATCGTTGCAGGGTGGCACGAACCTCCTGCCACTTGATGCAGATGCTTTACACCTACACCGTCTGCATGCAAGACTTCATCAATAACTCCATAAGGAGAATCCTCGCTTGCCTCCAACAACACACCTGCTGCTCCATCTCCAAATATCGGACATGTGGTACGGTCTTCGTAATTGACAATTGCGGTCATTTTTTCAGCACCGATAACAAGGACTTTTTTACAAAAACCACTCTCAATGTATTTCGTACCTGTCGTTATGCCATAAATAAAACCTGAGCAACCTGCATTAATATCAAATCCGAAACCTTTTCTTATGTTGCATTTATCTGCGATTATGTTCGCCGTCGCAGGAAATGGCATATCAGGAGTAACAGTGCAGCAAATTATCAAATCTATTTCATCGGGTGAAATATTTTTCTTTTGAAGTATATTATCAACGACAATCTTCGCCATATCGGAAGGACCTTTGTCGCCTTTTAGAATATGTCTGGTTTTAATACCAATACGGCTCATAATCCACTCGTCGGAGGTATCCACCATACGAGACAACATCTCATTGTCTATTACATCTTTCGGAAGATAACCTTCAACAGCCGTTATTATTGCTCTTATTTTTGACATTCTATATATCCTTATTTACTTATTTTCCTTGAAGCTCTCGCTTAGGCGTGAAATAATTCCCGATTCGCAAATATTTTTGGATTGCAATACCATAGATTTTATGGCTCTTTCATTGGAAACGCCATGTCCTACAATCACGACTTTATTTGCTCCAAGCAATGGCAAACCGCCATATATCTCATAGTTAAATCTCTTAACGAAATCATCTACCAAGCCCCTTTTAGCAACGCTACGTGCAAAGGCTTCAATATTCTTCATAAGCAAATTGCCCACAAAACCATCGCAAACAATAACATCAACATTGTTTGCAAAGATTTCTCTCGGCTCTGCATTACCTACGAAATTATACGCAGAATCTTTCATCAACTGGTATGCAGCCTTACATTGAAGATTTCCCTTACCCTCTTCTTCGCCAATATTCAACAAAGCCACACGAGGATTTTTTATACCCAATGTACTCTCTGCATACAAACTACCCAAAAGACCAAACTGATAAAGTGTGTCAGGCTTTGTGTCTGTATCAACACCGACATCCAACAATATCGTTACACCTTCTTTTTCTTTTGGAACTAACGCTGCCAAACAAGGACGCAACACACCTTCTGCCAAGCCTATGCTGTACATAGTACCCACAAGCATTGCTCCCGAATTACCGGCAGAAGCAAACGTATCCACTTTTCCTGCTTTCAAATATCCAAAGCCGACAGCCAAAGAACTATTAGGTTTGACCTTGAAAGCCTTAATCGGAGAATCGTGCATATCTATAACGTCAGGACAATCTACAATAGTAAATTCCTCAACGCTACAATTCACTTCGCCGAGAACTCTTTCTATCTCATTTTTTCGACCGAAAAGAACTATCTCATCTTCTTTCGGAAGTTCTTTTCGTGCCAAAACTGCGCCTTTAACAATGGCATCAGGGGCGTAATCGCCACCCATTACATCTAAACCTATTCTCATGGTAAAAGAATAGTTTTATTTATTGTCGTCCTTTTTCTCTATTGCTAACTTACCTCTGTAATATCCGCATTCAGGACAAACTCTATGAGATTCTACAACTGCTCCGCAATTAGGACAAGTTGCTAACTGTACGCTCTCTACTCTATCGTGAGATCTTCTTTTTGCTGTTCTCGTTTGTGAGAATCTGTGTTTTGGATTTGGCATTTTATTCTAATTTTTTAATTGTTTATTAATCTTTTATTTATTTCAATTACTCCACATTATTTCAGAGTAATTTTTTGAGTTGTTCCCATCTCGGGTCAATCTCTTGTTTATCTTTCAAACTCTCCTCATTTACGTGAGAAAGTTTGTCCAACATCTCTTCATCGCAGTTTTCAATTCTTTTATGCACAGGTGCAATAGGAATCTCAACTCTCAACTCTTCATATATATAGTTCGATAAATCTATTTCATTTTCATTGGCATCTACTATCCACTGATTAATATCAGCTTCCTCAAATTTCTCGCCCAATTTAATGTAAAGCGAAGTCTTTTTATTCTTAATCTTAACCGTCATAGGAGCCAAACATCTGCTACATCTAACATCTATCTCTCCATTGAAAACAAAGTTAAACTCAATCAAATGACTTCCTTTAACTGTATTAAGTTTTACATCTGCCCTAACATCAATAATGTCTTCACTCTCCGCACTACCTTGCTCAATAAAATTGTCAAACAACGATTTATCAACTTTAATTTCATAGGTATTGTCAGCCCCACTACCCTTCGCCAACTTGCTTAACTCAATAATATACTCACTTTTATCAAACATACCCACAAAATTTGAAGTTGCAAAAATACAACTTTTTTTTAATATACAAATAATATTATTCAAAATTTCTTTATTTCCAACTGTCGTTACCGCAACTTCAAATCCCTATTTACCACCTAAAAAAAACAAGTGGGAAGCAAAACTTTTTTCTGCTTCCACTTATTTTCAAGATTTATTTTTAATTTTATTTCACAATCATTTTCTGCGTTGCAACACCCTCTTGCATTCGTATTGTCAAATAATAAAATCCTGTTCCAAGATTTGAAGTATTTATCCCATACCTCTCTGTTCCTACTGACAAGTTAGTATTTAAAGTGAATTCGACGAATTTAATTATTGAAAATAAGTGGATTTTACATTTTTCTAAAAAATGTGAGAATAATTTTTCCAGTGTTTTCGGCATTTGAACAAAACATTTAAGATAATAATCCCACAAATTCATAGACATCGTGATATATAGGTATTACAAATATTTAATCTTCTGATAATATTTTAATTAATTTCATCGAACTCACGTTAAATTAGATATATCCTGCAATTCGCAATAATTCTATTGCATATAAATTGAGACCGTTCAGTTATTTTTATAAAACGAAATTGCTGTTTCAAAAAAAATGTAATACTTTTGCTGCAAAAACAAAACTTATGAATAAAGCAATTGTTAAAAACAATGTACAACATTATAAAATATGGTTTAGCAATAAGCCATTAATGTATTAAAGATTAAACTACTTTGTAAAAATAATATAAAATAAATATATCATCATGAATTTAAGTTTTCTTGAAAATATTAAACGAGAAAGTTTCAAAGAAGCTGCAACAAAACTTATGAATTTTTATGGTATCATCAAAAATGATTCACGAGATAATAGTGATAGTATTTATAGGTTTGCAGAAATAGAGTTTTATTTGTATGATGCCAACGAACAAGACAAAGATATAAGTACTTACATGCGTGATTGTTCATGTGTGGAATGGTTCTTTCATGCCAGCGGTGTTGATATCGCCTTTCAAACAATAAAAGACAATAACGAATTAATGCGATTCGGAGGTATCTTAATTAGAAGTATAGAAATATATAAACAAGATGACCGACAACAATGGCAACAAATTGGCATTATCGGTGGTCCAAAACTATCAATGTACGAAATATTCAATCATTGTACAGCAATGCCTGATATTACAACTCTACCTGAATCATTCAATAAAAATAGAAATATTATTAACAATGCACGCATTGGAATACACGATGACCTAAAACAACGATTTGTTTTTAATGACGTACAATGGGATATGAAAACAGAAAGAATTGTGAAAAAAAGATTCAGAAAATAAATACCATATCATCATTGACAAGACAAAAAGAAAATACAATCCAAAACATTAATATTATAACAGATTTTCAATGCCATAAAGTCATTGATATACTACAACAGCACTTCAACTGCGAAAGATTTGATTTGTCAAGAGGATTGTTCAAATTGTGTCAGTTGAACTATTCGACAAAAATAAACGTACAGTATACATTTATGTGTAATATCATTTGAAAACGCTATCTTTCTTATATAAAATTTCAATGTGAGTGATTGCTTAATTGATATGTAAAACTAATTTTTTAATCACTCTAACTATTTTTCTAATATCACTTATCCGTAAAAGGCAGTGTGTAAGGGAAAAGAATTAGTCAAATAACAATAAAGGCATAAGAGAGACAAGGTTGAAAGTTAATTGACCTGCTGCATTTGGTAAAGGTTGTGGTAGATGCCGTTAAGAGCGTAAAGTTCGGAATGTGTTCCCTGTTCTTTTATCTCGCCGTCCTGCAAAACTATTATCTTATCGGCATTAACGATTGTCGATAAACGATGAGCGATGATTATCGTTGTACGATTCTTGGATATGGTGTCCAAAGCCTGCTGAACCCTTCTCTCGCTCTGTGTATCCAAAGCACTCGTGGCTTCGTCCAAAATTAATATAGGAGAGTTTTTTAATACAGCCCTCGCTATCGAAATTCTTTGCTTCTGTCCTCCGCTAAGCATATCACCTTTGTCGCCTATATTGGTATCAAACTTCTTCGGAAGTTGATTAATGAACTCGGTAGCGTTGGCAGTTAATGCGGCAGTTTCTATTTGCTGCCTTGTGTAATTGTTACCGAAAGCGATATTGTTGGCTATTGTATCATTGAAAAGCACCGTCTCCTGCGTAACGACAGCAATGTTCTTTCGAATGGTTTCGCCACGTAAATCATTTATCGATATATCATCGAAAAGAATATCACCTTGGTCGGGTTTGAGTTGATAAAACTTTTCTATCAAATCCGTCATCGTGGTCTTGCCACTACCTGAGGCACCAACTATCGCGGTGGTCTTCCCCTGCTCAAAAGTAAAGTTGATATTTTTGAGTACTTGGCTCTCGTCGTTATAAGAAAAACTTACGTTCTTAAATGTTATACCCTTAGTCAAAACAGGGAAAGGTTTTTCGATCTGCGGCTCACGGATAATGTTTTTTGCAGAAGTTATCTCCATTATTCTATTCATCGACGCCGTTCCTTTCTTTAAGTTGTAGTAAGCCGTCGAAGCATCTTTGGCGGGCTTAATGATAAGGATAAACAATATAAGATAAACCAAGAACATAGTGCTGCTAAGTCCAATACCGCTGACAACTTTGTACGAACCTATAAGTAACAACACTGCTATCACTATCGAAGAAAACACCTCGCTTTGCGGAGAAGCCAAATCCACTTTTCGATAAACGCTTGTTCGCAGTTTGGCATAGTCTTTATTAAAAAGGTGAAAGCGATTATCCATATAATTTTTGGCAGACATAGCTTTAATGATACGAATGCCACCGATAGTTTCTTCAATATTTGTAACAAGTCTTGCGTTGCTGTCTTGCATAAGACGAGATGAACGTCTAAGTTTTCGAGATAACAAGGATGTAAAAAAAGCAACCAATGGGAACAGCACCAATGCACATAAAGTCAAAAAAGAATCTATATAAAACAACATAACGAAGTACAACAAAACAACGACAACGGAGTTTATCAAAATCTGTATGGATTTGAGAATAGTCTCTTCAAACTCCACAACATCGGAAGAAAACCTCGAAAGCAAATCGCCTTTCTTATACTTAGTCATAAATGATAAATCTTGTGTGGAGAACTTCTCAAACAAAGCCGAATGTATATCTCTTACAATCAAATTACGAGTGCGTCCTATTTGGTATTGACTTAGCCAAGTGAAGACGTCTTTTAGGAAATATATGCCCACAATGATTATTGTGAAATACACCAAAGCCTTTGTCTTTCCAAATTCAAGGAAAAAAACATATATGCTGTTCATCAGTTTGTCCAATTCAGACGACGAAGCGTTTATCGTTGTATCGGTATTGAAAAGTATCTGCAAGAAATTGTTAAGCGACAAAATGCTGCAAACAGCAAAGACGCTCATAAAAAACACAAGTAGTAAATACAAACCATATTGTGATTTGTATTTACTAACATATTGCTTTATAAAGTCCTTTTCTTTTTGTGTCATATATTATTCGTCCAAAGTAGGATAAACACCTATATAGTTTTGAGGTGTTATTGCACGCATACGTTCTTTGATTGACTCACTAACGTTCAACGCGTCTATAAATTCTTGTATAGACTGTTTGGTTATATGAGCATTGGTACGAGTCAAAGCCTTTAAGGTCTCGTAAGCGTTAGGATAATCTATGCTTCTAAGTATAGTCTGTAAAGCCTCTGCAACGACAGTCCAGTTATTCTCCAAATCGCTGTTGAGTTTTTCTTCGTTAAGAATCAACTTACCTATACCCTTTTTGATAGATGCCAACGCAATCATAATATGAGCAATAGGCACACCTATGTTTCTTGATACCGTCGAATCGGTAAGATCTCTTTGCATTCTCGATATAGGCATTTTCATAGACAAATGTGTAAGTATCGCATTAGCCATACCAAGATTACCCTCAGCGTTTTCAAAGTCTATCGGATTAACTTTATGCGGCATTGCAGATGAGCCGACCTCACCTTCCTTTATCTTCTGTTTGAAATACTCCATTGATATGTAAAGCCAAATATCACGACAAAAATCAATAAGTATTGTGTTTATTCGTCTAAGATTATCAAAATATGCCGCCATATTATCGTAATTCTCAATCTGAGTGGTATATAACGAACGCTCCAAGCCTAATGAAGCCACGAACTCATCGCCGAATTTTATCCAATCATATTGTGGAAAAGCAACATTATGTGCATTGTAATTACCTGTTGCTCCACCGAATTTAGCATTGAAAGGTATCATTGCGAAATATGCCAACTGTTGCTCCAAACGATAAGCGAAAACCTTAAACTCCTTACCCAATGATGTTGGTGATGCAGGCTGTCCGTGTGTATGTGCAAGCATAGGTATTTTCATCCATTGCTTTGCGTTTTCGTTAATCAAATCCACAATCTCGTTCAACTGTGGCAACAACACATTATCATTGCAATCCTTGATACTTAATGGCACAGAAGTGTTGTTTATATCCTGCGAAGTCAATCCGAAATGTATGTATTCTTTGTGAGCCGATAAACCAAGAGCATCAAATTTCTCTTTGATAAAGTATTCAACCGCTTTAACATCGTGGTTGGTTACTTTTTCAATATCTTTAATCCTCTTTGCATCTTCAAGAGAAAAGTTTCTGTATATGTCTCTAAGTGTCTCAAACTTGCTTTTATCAAAATCTTTCAACGCTTCCAAAGGAATATTGCAAAGAGCGATAAAATATTCTATTTCAACTTTAACACGATAGTTTATCAAAGCCTTTTCCGAGAAATAATTCTCCAAAACCTCAACTTTATTTCTGTATCTTCCGTCTATCGGAGATATTGCGTTTAATGTTTCCATTGCCGTATTTATTTTAATTTCTTGTCTTTTAATTTCAAATATCTTTATTTATCCACCAAGCACTTTTATGTGTATATAAACCTAATATCTGCAATTCTTCAAGCGTCCAGAGCCTACTAAATCCACGAAACATTTATCCGATAAGGCTTGTTTGATACCGTCTAAATGTGGCTGATGATGTAAATCCGAACCCACCAAATCAACCATATTGTTCTTGATTAAGCGTTGTGCGAATTTCTGGGTTTCTTTGTTGTAAAAGCCTACAAGCGACAGTATATTCATCTGAAACAACACTCCCGAATCGTGTAAATATTTTACGGTATCGGTTTCATCTATCAAATACAGGTATCTTTCGGGGTGAGCAAGTATTAAGTTGTAGCCGGCGGATTGTAACTTGAAAACAACATCTTTAATATCCATTGGCATAAAGTTAAACGGCAGCTCAATCAATAGACTATGCCTTTTGCCGAAATGTTTAAGCGTTCCGCCTTTCACACAATTAAAGAAAGTCTCATCTATCGTATGCTCCGCTCCTACTTCCAATTCCATCGGGATATTCTCTTCTTTCAACGCATCTTTAACGTCCTGCAATCTTCGGTCAAACTCCCTTGTGTCGTTTTCAAAGCTGCCTCTACGGACATGTGGAGTTATAACAAGTTTTCTATAACCCAAGCCATACATCTGTGAAATCAAATCAAGGCTTTCTTCCATTGACCTCGCACCATCATCAATGCCCGGAATCAAATGTGAATGCACGTCAGTATGCAGACATTCCAAACTTGCCAACTTCTTGGTCTTGAAAAGCCAACCCATATTCGTTTTTATTTTTTCAATAATGATATTGTTTTCATTGGGTCAGGACTTGAAAATACCGCACTTCCTGCTACCAACGCGTCTGCTCCCAAATCATAAAGCAAATGCGAATTATCGGTATTCACTCCTCCATCAACTTCTATAAGCGTTTGCAAGCCTTGTTCATCTATCATTTGTTTTAATTCCTTGACTTTGGAATATGTGTTCTCTATAAATTTCTGTCCTCCGAAGCCAGGATTTACCGACATAATCAAAACCATATCACAAAGGCTTAAAACATCTTTTACAAGCATAACGGGAGTATGAGGATTCAACGCAACAGAAGCCTTCATACCCAAATCCTTTATCGCCGACAAACTACGATGCAAATGACGACACGCTTCATAATGAACGCTTATAATGTCCGCTCCGCATTTCTTGAAATCCTCGAAATATCTGTCGGGTTCTTCTATCATAAGATGAACGTCCAATGGCTGTTTTGCATATTTCTTTATAGATTTAATGACAGGCTGTCCGAAAGATATGTTAGGAACAAATTTTCCGTCCATAACATCAACATGAATCCAATCGTTATCACTTTGGTTCAACATCTCGATTTCTTCTTTCAACTTTCCGAAATCCGCACTCAACAATGAAGCCGTTACTAATCTCATTTCCTTTTTCTTTCTTTGTTTTTAATGTTTTTATCTCGAGGTTTCGATTTCTTTTGCTTACTTTTTCCCTTGCTTTCTTCTACGAAATTGTCCGCAAAATCCACAAAAATTTCTCTACCTCTTATCATTCGTCCGCTTAAAGCATCTATAACATCTATCGCACCCTCACGAGACACTTCAACAAACGAATAATCGTTATTTATATCTATTTTTCCTATTTCTATTCTCCGACTTGGCGTGTATTCGTTAATCATGCCGATAATCCTTTGCGGCACTACCTTGTCTTTATATCCAACCGTTATGCACAACGTCGCAAAATGCTCCTTATTAAAATCCCTTTTGCGAGCTTCTTTACTTCTTTCTTTGGACTTTTGTCTTTCCTCTCTACGTTGTTTTTCTTTTTCAACAGACTCATCTACATTCAAATCAGGTGCGTCCTTGTAATACTTCAACAGTTCTTCAAATTCCAAAGACACAAAATGCTTGATAAGTTCTTCTCTTGACAACCAAGAAAGTTTTTTGGTTATCTCGGGAATAAACTCATCTATATCGGCATTGCTCGTATCAACGTTCTCAACTCGGTTAATCAAATTGAAAAGTTGTTTTTTACAAACATCATTAGCAGTAGGTATCTTGGCTTGTTGAAAAGACTTTTTCAAAATATCTTCCAACGCTTTGATACGTCTTTTCTGTTTAAGGTTGATTATCGCAATTGAAATACCTTGTTTGTCTGCCCTACCCGTTCTTCCGCTACGATGAACATATTGCTCCAATTCGTCGGGAAGTTCGTAGTTTATCACGTGAGTAAGATTATTAACGTCCAAGCCTCTTGCGGCAACGTCAGTAGCAACCAAAAGTTGGATATTGCGAAGACGAAATCTCGACATAACATGGTCTCGTTGTGCCTGAGATAAATCACCATGCAGACTGTCGGCATTGTATCCGTCCTTAATCAACATATCGGCGATTTCCTGGGTTTGAACCTTTGTTCTGCAAAAGACAATAGCGTATATATCGGGGTAATAATCGGCAATACGTTTCAAGGCAAGGTATCTGTCTTTTTGATGTACAAGATAATAAAAATGCTTAACGTTTTCAGAACCTTGATTTCGTTCTCCTATTTGAATTTTAATAGGATTGTCGATATAATTTGAGGCTATCTGCTCGACTTCCTTAGGCATCGTTGCTGAAAACATATATATGTTTTTCTCGCTCGGTGTTCGAGTAAAAATATTGTCCAAATCCTCTTGAAAGCCCATATTAAGCATTTCGTCGGCTTCGTCCAAAACAAGATATTTTACCTCTTCTAATCTCACTTTCTTCCTATCCAACAAATCTATCAACCTACCGGGAGTTGCAACAACTATATCCGCTCCTTTTTTGAGTTCTTTTATCTGTGTTTCAATTGAAGCCCCGCCATAAACAGGTACAATCTTCAATAGCGGTACATATTTAGCGAATTTCTTGCAATCGTTTGCAATCTGAATACATAACTCACGAGTAGGACATATAATCAATGCTTGCGTCTTGCCACTTTCTTCGCTCGCAGAAAGTTTTTTAGAAGGTTTATTGAATTTGTTTTTTTCGGCAAAATCGCCCTCACGGATTATTCTATCTATTATAGGCAATCCGAATGCTGCGGTTTTTCCCGTACCTGTTTGAGCAAGAGCCACCAAGTTAATATCGTTAAACAATATATGTGGTATAGCCTCTTGTTGCACAGGCATACAATTCTCAAAACCCAAATCCCCTACGGCTTTTATCAACTCCGGCTGTAATCCCAATTCACTAAATGTCATCTCTATTCAAGTTCTTTTAACTTCAAGTGGCAAAGTTACGATTTTTTTACGACACCATTATTTATTATGCGTTAAATTTCATTACCTCACGTTTCCGTCCGATAGGCTTATGGGCTTATTTTTACTATTTTGGTCAATAAATAATGAGGAATAAAGAAAAATTTGTAACTTTGCAAGTTGATTGTAAAATAGTATCACTAACCACTAAATTAGTGTTAAACATTAGCAAATTAGTGTTAATGATTAAAAAATTAATTAGTGATATTAAAAAATGGGTACTACATAAAAAAACAATTATACAAAACTATGGAAAAGGACAAAACAGCATCGACATTACTGAGCAAGATTGCTATCAAAGCAATTCAAGACAAATTAGGAAAAGACATCACACTTATTGACTTCAACGGAGTTAAAGGCTCATTGTTTGATTATTACGTAATTTGCACAGCCAACAGCCCTTCACACGCAGATAGTTTGGCAGAGGAAATTCGTAAGATGATTAAGCAAGAAATGAACATCAAGCCACACAAAGAAGAAGGCTTGCAAAATTGTCAATGGGTGCTTTTGGATTATTTCGACGTGATAATTCATATATTCCTACCCGACACAAGAGAATTTTACAACATAGAAAGTATGTGGAAAGACGTCAAACAAACTCATTATCCTAACGTTAATTGATAATTACTAATGGCAAACAATAAGAAAGAATTTAAGGTAAATCCTACCGGTAACGGCGGCAAAAAACGAAGATTCAGCATCACGTGGATATATATTTTGGTGCTTGCTTTAATCATCGGCACGTATTTCTTTCCAACTTCAACCTCTGTGGATAAAAAAGTAAGCAGAGAGAAGTTGCAAAAAGTATTACTTAACCGCGATTACTCGAAAATCGTTGTGGTCAATCAGAAATTTGCCGAAATAACAATAAATCCCGAGGCCATAAGAAGAGATACGATGTACAACGACTTGGTTGGTGGAGATAGTTTTTGGACAAATCAAAAGAGTTCGGACATCGGCAACTTGAACGCAATGTATATATACGAGTTTGTGGAATACAGCGATTTCAAGGAATTGTTGCACGATGTGGAAAATCAATGGATTATTGCCGATACGACAGGTAAAGCCCTCTCGGAATTGGATAAACAAAAGATTATCATAGACAATAGGATAAACATCGGCAGCGAACAACGTCGCAGTTGGTTTGGAGAAAGCAGCGGATTTATCATATCCACCATTTTGATTATAGTATTTTGGATATTTATTTTCAGAATGATGCGTGGTCCGTCTAAGAATGGTGGCGGTATGGGAGGTATGTTCTCTGTTGGCAGAAGCAAAGCCAAACTGTACGAAAAAGGCAAGAATGTAGATGTTACATTCTCAGATGTTGCAGGTTTGGAAGAAGCCAAAGTAGAGATTATGGAGATTGTCGATTTCCTTAAAAATCCGGACAAATACACAAAACTTGGCGGTAAAATTCCTAAGGGAGCATTGCTTGTAGGCCCTCCGGGAACAGGTAAAACACTATTGGCAAAAGCCGTTGCAGGCGAAGCCAAAGTACCTTTCTTCTCCATGAGCGGAAGTGATTTTGTGGAAATGTTCGTCGGTGTGGGTGCTTCACGAGTAAGAGACTTGTTTGAAAACGCTAAAAGCAAAGCTCCTTGTATTGTGTTTATTGATGAGATAGATGCCATAGGCCGTGCAAGAGGTAAGACGTTGGCAAGCGGTGCCAATGATGAAAGAGAAAACACATTAAACCAGTTATTGACCGAAATGGACGGCTTTTCGACCAATGCAGGCGTTATCATTTTGGCTGCTACAAACAGAGCTGAAATTCTTGACCCTGCCTTGCTAAGAGCAGGCCGCTTTGACAGACAAATATATGTTGAACTGCCGGGAGTAAATGAGCGAAAAGCAATCTTTGAGGTTCATATGAAAGGATTGAAGTTCGACAAAAAAGAGATTAACGTTGATTTCTTGGCTAAACAAACACCGGGATTTTCGGGTGCGGATATTGCCAACGTTTGTAACGAGGCGGCTTTGGTTGCTGCAAGATACAATCATTCTATTATAACTCGCCAAGACTTTCTTGATGCCATAGACAGGATTGTAGGCGGTATGGAGAAGAAAAACAAGATAATCACTCCAAAAGAAAAAGAACGTATCGCGTATCATGAAGCTGGACACGCCTCAATATCTTGGCTCAGAGAGTTTGCCAATCCTTTGATAAAAGTAACCATAATCCCAAGAGGACAAGCCTTAGGTGCTGCTTGGTATGTACCAGAAGAAAGACAGATAACAACCAAATCGCAATTGATTGACCAGTTGATTTCTCTTCTTGGTGGTCGTGCGAGTGAGGAAATAGTCTTTGGCGAAGTATCGACAGGAGCGTTAAACGATTTGGAACGTGCTACGAAAATGGCTACTTCAATGATTGTTTATTATGGCTTAGATGAGCAAGTGGGTAATATATCCTACTACGATTCTTCTCCTGATAGAGAATACTCTTTTGGTAAACCTTATAGCGAAAAGACTGCCGAGTTGATTGATGCACGCGTTAGAGAACTTATTGATAAAATTTACTCTGAGGCTAAGCAAATTTTGATTGACAACAGGGATAAACTTGATAAGTTGGCTAAGATTCTTATCGACAAAGAGGTTATTTTCCGAGAAGACGTTGAAGATGTTTATGGTCCTCGCCAATGGGAAGACTCTATTGAAGGCATACGCGATATGGTTTCCAATAGAAAAGAAACTACAATAGGAATGCCTTCGACTGCCGAAACAAAAGAGGAAGCAAACAAATCTAACGACAAAGAGGAACAAAGTCTAAACGGCAGCGAACAAGGTCAAGACAACGGAAATAAAAGTCAAGACGAAGAAAATAAAAATTCTTCTAACGGTTTTACTGCTACGACGACTATCGAATAATAATGGTTAAAAGATGAAAGTAGGTTCTGATAGAGAGAAGTTGTTGAAATTGCTGCGAAATGCACTACTCAACAATGACGAGCAAATAAGCACAATAGAAACACACGAAGAGATTTTTACTCCGTGTAACGATGACCCTGTTATGATATTTGCCGAAAAACTCTCTATGGACGGCGGACGCTTTGTGTATTGCCAAAACGAGGCGGAACTATTCGAGAAGCTCAACAATATGGCTCAATACCGCTCTTGGAGTGGCTACAACGCTTATTCGTCCAACCTGCAAAGCTATTTACAATCAAACAATATAAATGCCACACTTGCCGACCCGTCGGTGAATGTCGGCATTTCTTTGTGTCAAGGCATAGTTGCTCCAACTGGGAGCATAATAATCACTTCTTCGCAAGGAGCAGGTACTAACCTTACTCATTTTCCTCAGATTATGATGGTTATCGCCATGACTTCCCAAATCTATACATCCTACAAACAAATCCTTGAACTGATGCCTGAAACTCCACCCGAATGGATTCTATCCATAAAGTCAGGCAAACTTATCGAAGAAGAAATCAAGGAATTGTATATCTTCGTCGTCGATGAATAACAATTTTAATTACATAAGCAAAACACAACCAAACAAAAGAAAACACGACCGAATAAATAAGAAAACATTAACTTAAAAACTCAAAACAAAGCCACAATGAATAATCTACTTAAAAGAGCGATAACAGGCTCGGTATATGTTCTAAGCGTTATAGCGGCAATATTTATCCACCCTATTGTAACGTCTGCGTATTTCTTTATTATCGCTATGATTGGGCTGTGGGAGTTTTACAATATATCTTCAAAACAAAACGACATCAAACCTAACACTATTACAGGCTATCTAATCGCAATTGCAACATATATAGCAATGAACGAAAACTTGCTTGGACAAACTGTCGCCAAAGCAGGATTGTTTTCAGCATTGATACTTTTGTTCGTTCTGACCATTGCCGAACTTTACCGAAAGAGCGAAAAACCTTTTTCCAATATAGCCTACACCATTCTTTCTATTGTGTATATCGTTGTGCCGTTAGGCTGTGTGAATATCATAATGGACGTCAATTCTTCACACCCACAGATGATTCTTATGAGCGTGTTTATCTTCGCTTGGGCAAATGACACTTTCGCTTATTTGACAGGTATGAAATTCGGCAAACACAAACTCTTTGAGCGTATATCTCCAAAGAAAACATGGGAAGGTTGGATAGGCGGTTTTGTATTTACAATTATCGCTGCCATTGTTATCTCCAAGTTTTCTACCGCCTTACCTATTGGAGATTTTATTATCGTTGCCGTTATAACGAGCGTTATAGGAACATTCGGCGACCTTGTGGAATCTATGCTTAAACGACAAGTGGGCGTTAAAGACAGTGGCAACATTTTACCGGGACACGGCGGCATATTGGATAGATTTGACATTCTTTTGTTGGTTCTACCTGCCATTACGCTATTATTCGTTATTCTTCAATAGAGAACAAATTTTTTAACCTATAAACATTAACCGCAATGTATATTCATAAAGAAGGACGTAAAATTTCATTTGTAACTCTCGTTTGTTTCGTAGTTCTGACTTGTGTTATTATGATTTTCACACACAGTTGGATTAAATGGATATTGGAAGCAATGGTTTTCTTGCTATGCTTCTTTATCATAAGATTTTTCAGAATACCCAACAGAGAGTTGCTAAGCAATCCCAATAAAGTTTTGGCCTCTGCCGACGGAACAATAGTTGTAGTAGAACAGATATTTGAAAGCGAATATTTGAATTGTGATTGTCTGCAAATATCCACTTTTATGTCGCCGAACGATATACATGTCAATCGCTACCCTATCTCCGGTAAAATCATCTATCAAAAATATTACGACGGCAAAAAACTTTATGCTCGCAGTCCCAAGAGTTCTATGCTTAACGAACGCACAAGCGTATGCATCGAACACGAAAGCGGCAAAAAGATTATCGTCCGACAGATAGCAGGTGCATTGGCTCGACGTATTGTGTGCTACGCAAAAGTGGGCGAAACGGTTAAACAAGGCGAGGAATTGGGCTTTATAAAGTTCGGCTCCCGAGTGGATTTGATTATACCTATCGATAGCGAAATTCATGTTGAAATAGAAGACAAGGTTCGTGCTGCACAAAGCGTTATAGCCACCCTCTAACATTATTTCTGCTACACACGATACACCCAATAAACATAAATAAAAGTCTTGTCAGAAGTTATTATTTGCCTTAAAAAGACTATCGAAAACGATTAACGAACAGCAAAGCAGATGAGCGATAAAGAATTTCAAGATATACAAAGCCAAGTACTTTACGAGGACAACCATATAATAGTCATAAACAAAAAGCCGTCCCAAATAGTTCATGGCGATAAGACAGGCGACGAAAGTTTGGACGAGACGATTAAAAACTACCTTAAAATAAAATACAACAAGCCCGGTAATGTGTTCATAGGTGTCGTTCATCGATTGGATAGGCCTGTAAGTGGTGCCGTTATCTTTGCCAAGACTTCCAAAGCCCTTAGCCGACTGAACGAGATGATAAAGAAACACGAGGTTAAAAAGACTTATTGGGCTATAACCCGAAACGCTCCACCCAAAGAACAAGACACACTGAAAAACTATATACTGCGTAACGAGAAAAACAATAAATCATATATAACCAAGGACGTCAATAACGGTCTTTACGCCGAATTAAGTTACAAAGTCATTGCACGGAGTGATTTTTACAACCTTTTGGAGATAAACCTTGCAACAGGCAGACACCACCAAATACGTCTTCAATTGGCACATATAGGCTGCCCAATCAAAGGAGATTTGAAGTACGGTTTCGGCAGAAGCAATAAAATTGCAAGCATATCCTTACACGCAAGACAATTGGAGTTTATCCACCCTGTAAGCAAAGAGTTTTTAACTATCGTTGCTCCTTGTCCCAAAGAATCGTTATGGCAGTATTTTGAACAAGCCACTTGCAACAATCAGCCCGAAACTTTAATGCTCTAAATTTATTTAATCTAACACATAGCCGCACGAGTTTTTATCAAAATAATATTAATAATCCGTAATAATATTAAACATCGGCAAAATAACATTAAACATCAGAAAATTCTTATCGGTTACATTTGGTTAGTCGCTGTTACCAACAAATTCGTTTAGCAATACCAAAACATTTATATTTATTGTTATCAAACGTTTTAGTCTAATCAACGTGGTCATTTTTTGGTTGGAATGTTGCAAACATATATGTATGCAACTTACCAACCAAGACTAACATAACAGGGAAGGGTTACTATATTTTTAATATATATAGTAACCTCTTCCCTTTCGGTAATATGTTACTTTTCGCTTAACAGAACAAAAACATTTTTTGACAAAAGAAAAACGACAACGATTTACGAAGTTATTTTGCTAATAAAAATTCTGTCAAACCAATAAATTAAACTTCTGAGCAAAGTCAAAATAAAATTAAAGCACTAATTTTGCAAAAAATTTAAGGTTTTGAATATATGGAGCAACTTGATTTGTTTGACTGCTCGAATGTTTTTATTGCGAGTTATTTCACAAACGATAGGGATTGTGCTCACTACAACAAGGAACATACGTTGATATATATCCTTTCGGGTGAGTTGGAAATTACCGAAAACTCTCGAAAAACAATACTTCATACAGGCGAATGTGCTTTTATGAGACGAGACAATCGTATGTGGTTGCAAAAACGAGTGAAAGAAAACAAACCTTATCGGTCAATAAGGAATATATGCCATTCTCAATACCGATAACAACCTATATGCGTCCCTTTTCGATTTTATAGACATATATATAGTACATCCTTACCTTCCGGTGGCTTATTACTTTTTGGTAAATCAATTATGATTGATTAAAATTTATATGTCGCTCCAAGTAAGAATATGAAATTGTATGTCGGATAATTGTAATACAACTCGTATTTCTGGAACGCTAAATTCTGCAAATCTACGAAAAACGACCAATTATTATTATACTGATACGTTGCATCCAAATTAATATCTATCATCGGCTTTAACTCTTTTTCCTCTAATATAAATCTTGCCTTTTGTTTGGTCTTGAATGTCGGAGAAAGAGTTATGAAAAGTTTATCCTCATACTTGTATCTTGCTTTCATTGAAGCAAAGAATGCGGGGGTATAATATGCCGTTATATCGTCTTTCCTATCCACCTTTTGAATAGTTGCATCAAGAGACAAATCGAACGCCGTTGATATGTTGAAATGCGTTTCTAACGTAGCGTAATATCTCTGTGCGTTGGCGTATTCGACATTCATTGTGTTAAGCACATTCGCAGAGTCTATCGGCAGATTGTAATAGAAATGATGATTACGCATATCAGTCATACCGCCCTCCAAAGACAATTGGGCATTAGGGGAAATGGTTAAAAAGGCTTTAACAAACAAATTAGCATCGGATTCGTCCTGCAAACGGATATATGGAGCAACAAAAGGATTTTCCTTAGTAATTTGGTACAATGTTGGCAGTTTTACTTCGGATTTCAAGCCCCCGTACAAAGATAATATATTAGGTATTACTTCAAATGATATGGTTGCCGTAGGAAGCATTTGGAAATCGTTATAACCATTGATTTTAGGAATGATTGCCAAAGAAGCAAAGAAGTGGAATTTCTTGTAATCAAAGATAAAATAAGGAGAAATATTAAACAAAGCACGTGAAGAAGAAAAGCGTGAAATATCGTTTAACTCTGCGTTCAAATAAAGTTGCTCAACGGCTGTGTAAGTCAAAGGAGCGGTAAGTCCGTCCCAATCGCCTTTGTATTTTCTAAAAGCGTGCTTATAATCGAAAGTAAGACCCAAAGTCTGCTCTGTCTGTCCGAAAAACTTAACTTTCTTGTAAGCGTCCAACAGCAAATGCAAATCCAATTCCTTTGATTTCAACTTAGAGGTTGTGTAGTTAAGCGAGAAATCTGCTTTATGTTGAAAGGAATTGTCTCTTTCAATTTTGTTATAAGATAAATCAAAACCTACGTTGTGGTATGCCGCACGATAGTCTTTCTTTTTTATATCCAATTCTTTGTAGTCTTGACTACCATAAAAATAATGACGATTATAGGAGTAGAAAACATTGGCAGAAGCCACATAACTATTAAAGATTTTCTTACCCCAAAGATTTATGTCGTTATTGGTGTAACCTGAATATCCAAAATCTTTTTCAGAGCCTATCATAGAATTGGAATAAACATCAACGCCATAAAGCAAATGTCTGTCTCTAAGCGAAGAATAAGATGCTTGAACGTATGGCACAAAGCCAGTGCCCAAGACTTTGGAAGTACCAATACCAAGACCTCCTTTCAAATGAAAATTATAGAGTTTGGCAACAGGCTCGCCTTTAACTTGTGCAGGCTTTATGGTGTCGAACTTCAATCGGATTTGATAACCTTTGTCAATCTTTTCAAACGTCAAATCTATATGTGAATAAGACGTATCGAAAATGCTTGGAGTCTCTACTACCTTGTTGGCATCATTGACAATAGGATTAAAGCCTACATTGATTATCACACTTTCGTTGTAGATTGTGTCCTGGGCAAAAACACTATCAAATGCAAAAGCCAAGCCTATCACTGCGTATGCCACAACTCGGAATATATTTATATGTTTTTTCATCGTTTTTTAATTCTTTTTGTTAATCTATCCTTATTTACTTAAAAATGCTAAGCAGTTATGGGATTATAATCTCATCAACAGAGTTCTGTTGAGATTGTTCCTTTTGAGTGTTTTCTTGTTTATCTTGTTCAAGTTTCTTATCGAAACTATCGTACTTTTCTTGTGCTTGTTTAACAACTTCTTCGTTATCGTAGTTGTCTATAATGGATTTAAGAGTTTGTTTGGCTTGGAATACATTGTCTTTCTTGACGAATATATCTGCCCAAAGGATAAACGATTTAGCCAAATAGTATTCATCGGTAGGATTTTCGGCAAAGGCTTTGATAAGTTTCTCGCTTTCGGTATAGTTGTCATTGTTGTATTCTATCAATGCCAATGTATAGTAACTCTCGCCTGCAATCTCACCGTTTTCGGCATCTTTCAACAATGTAAAAGTCGCTTTGGCGTTATCCATATCACCCGTTTCAAGATAAGATTTTGCCATTATGTATTGAGCTTCTTGTTTAAGATTTTCGTTCGGTTCAGAGGCTATAAGTTTTTGAGCGTATGCAATGGCAGAAGAGTAGTTCTCTTCGCCATAGTACAGGTTCATCAACGACTGTTCGGCTTTAACCTTATTGGATTGCGAAGAAGTTATGGAATCCAAACGAGAATAAAGAACTATGGCTTGGCTCTTATCGTTGTTGTAATAGTAGTTCGCTGCCACAAGCAAAGATTTCTCGGTATATTGCGTTGTCGGTTTAAGTGCAAGTTTAGCATAATAAGACGCTGCCGAAGCAGTGTCCTTAGATTTCATCAAACAATCTGCAAGGTAGTACATAGCCTTGTCGCTATTGGAAGTGTTAGGATAAGATGCCAAGTACTTCTCAAACGAACTAACGGCTTGCGAATAATGTTCGTCCATATATTGGTTTTCTGCTGTTTGGTAAAGCATGCTCTCTTTTTCTTCGTCAGTAACGGAAACGTTGGAAACATTTTTAACGTAAGCAAAATATTCGTCCGTCTGACCTTTATCCATATATATGTTTTTTATCGTTGTAAGGGCTGCTTTGGCTTCGGGCGAATTAGGGTATTGAGTTACCAATTTGTCCAAAGTGTTAAGTGCAGCGTTGTAGTTGCCTTGCTGATATTGAAGCATACCAATCTTACCCAAACTCTCCTTAACGTTTTCCGATTGTGGGTATTGATTGACTAATTCTTTATAAGTTTCAAGAGCTTTGTCGTTTTCGTCCAAAGCAAGATAAGTATTTGCCAATTCGTAAGTCATATTGGAACGATAAGTAGAAGATGGATAAGTATCTATTGCCGTTTGAAGTGTCTTGGCTTTGGAAGCGTGATTGCTTGAAGCCCCTTGTGCCATTGCTTTTTGATAGCAAGCATAATCGGCATTGGCAGAGGATTGGTTTATAACCATATCATAATACTTTATTGCTCCGCTGTAATTTCTTGCCATATATTCGCAATCGCCAAGACGTAATTTGCTATCGTTCATAACAGATAAAGAAATATTGTTGTTCTTACAATCCAAGACTTTCAAGAAATAATTCTTTGCAAGAGCGTATTTCTTTTGCTTAAACAGGTTGTAAGCCATAGAATAGTCGGCAGAAGAAGAATAAGCCGTGTTCTTGTTGGACGGAACAGAGTAAAACTTATTCAACGCCGTTATACTCTTGGAATATTCATTCAATCGGTAATAACTTTCGGCTTGAAGATAATAAGCCGTTGCCGTCAAAGAATTGTTAAACGGATATTTCAACGATTTGTCAAAAGTTTCTATCGCTTGGTTGTATTGAGCAACTCTGTAAAGTTCTATACCACGATTGACAGCAATCTTTTGGTATATCTCATTCATTTGTTTAGAGCGGTCTTTCATCTGCTCCATAAGAGCCAAAGCGTCCTTGTAGTTTCTTGTACGCTCATAAAGTTGAACAAGATAGTTTTGGGCTTCTTTGGTCTTGGAACCCTTAGGGAATTTCTTGATATAAGTTTGAAAAGCCTTTATAGCGTCATTGTATGGTCCCGGATTATTAACACATAGTTTGGCGTAATTGAACATACTCTCCATTTGAATATCTTGTTCAAAGTCCATTTCCGATGCTCCCTTGTAAGCCGATTTGGCAAGCAAGGTATCAGGATTTGGAGATTTCAAATAACAATAACCCAAATAATACAAAGCATTCTGGCTCATCCGGTCGTTGTCCGTACTTGCGGCTTTAAGATAAGGTATAGCCTTGGCATATTCGCCTGTTTGTAACAAACAATAACCCATTAAGTAGTTATCGTCTTTATTAGTGGCTTGATTGGTTTCAATAGACTTTTGAATGTATGTCAAAGCCTCGGCATAGTTGCCTTTCTTGTAGTAAGCATCGCCAAGCATACGATTAAGTTCCGTAGCACGCTTGGAGTTTATGGATTTTTCGCTTAACTGAGGAGCCATTTCGATAAGTTTGTCGTAGTCTTCGTCCAAATAATAGATTTGACATATATAATAAGGAACAACAGAGCGGAAATATTTGTCTTTTCTTAATTCCTCAAAATCTTTCAAAGCCTTCTTGTATTCGCCCTTTTCATAAAGAATATGTGCATAATAATATTTTGCAGGCGATGAATACACACTTTCGCTGTCCTTGACTTTCTCAAAAGAAGACAACGCACGCTCGTAACTGCCATTCAAAAACAAACAATAACCTATCTTGTAGTAATATTCCAAACTCTCGCTATTGGACAACGCCTCGACATCTATTGTCTGATAAGTCTGCAAAGCCGTTGCATAATCTGCTTTCTGAATGTACCAATTGGCAATGTAAAATACCGCCTTTGTAATCTTTTCGCTATTTGGGAACAAGGCTATATATTCATTAAACAACGCATCTACATCGTTATTCATCAAATAATAAGCGCACATCGCACGATTGAAATAAATCTCATTCAAAAAATCGGGTTGATTTTCGCTGTTATACTTACTTGGTGCTATGGATTTATAATTCTTCAACAAAAGGCTGTAATCATTGTACGCATCGGCATAATTCTTTGCCAAAAACTTCTCGTCGGCACTCTTGTGCAAAGCATTAAACTCTGCGGTTATAAATGTATTCTGCGAAAAAGAAACATTATACCCCAACAAAAAAGCAAAACAAAAGACAACACCCGCCTTTATCAAATTTGTTTTCATTTCAAATATCTATAAGTTGAACAATAGTTACATTTTAACAGTTTGCGAAATTAAAATAAAAAAATTACACTTCGCTCGCTTAACGTTAAATTTTTCAAAAAAACAATCACTTCAAAAACCAAACATAGCAAAACAAGGCAATGAATATCCATTCATCGCCTTGCCAAATGAATTAAAAAACTAAAAAGTTTTAGTATGGTATCTTTTTAATGACTTTGGCTGGATTGCCAACAGCGATACAATCGTCGGGAACATCTTTCGTAACAACGCTGCCAGCCCCTACAACGGCATTTTTGCCTATTGTAATGCCGGGAAGTATTGTTGAGCCTGCACCAATCCAACAATTGCTTTTCAAATGTACGGGCTTGCAAGTTATTATGCTTCGCTGGTACAAATCGTGATTATTTGAAATAAGTTGTGAATTGGCACCAACCAACACATTGTCCTCAATCGTAATTCCTCCTGCACTCATCATAAGGCAATTGTTCATAATGACAACATTTTTACCAATCTTAACATTTTTGGCACGAACGACAGTTATCGGAGACATAATCCTCGACCCCTCTCCTATGCCATCAACAAATAATTCCTTAATCAAAGCATTGTACTCTTCGGTATAAGGCATAGTGTGATTGATTTTGAAACACAATTGCGAATCCCTAACGCTCTGTTGACTGTCTTCTGGCGTAGGATTGGCTGTATCTATTCTTACTTCTTCCATATCGTTAAACTAAATCAAAAAGAAATTTATTTCAATAATGTCATAAACCATTTTGTAACCTCAGGGTCTTGATGCGAACCTATAACCACCGAATGCCCTGTATCCATCTTCAAAATTTCGTCCATATCCTCTTTTGTCAATTCAAAATCGAATACGTCCATATTTTGTTTCATACGCTCGATGTGGGTTGTCTTTGGAATAACAATCATATCCCTTTGCAAAAGATAACGCAACGCAATTTGGGCGTTGGTTTTGTTGTATTTCGCTCCTATTTTGGCAAGCACCTCATCGGTAAATAAATTGTTCTTACCCTCTGCAAAAGGTCCCCATGCCATAACCTTACAATCCAATTCATTCATATATTTCGTAGCCTTTATTTGCTGACAAAATACATGGGCTTCCACTTGATTGACCATAGGTTTTACTTCTACGTTATGAGCCAAATCTATAAGCCTGTCGCTTGGAAAATTGCTCACACCTATTGCACGGATTTTACCTTCTTTGTATGCTTCTTCCATTGCACGATACGCCCCATAATAATCGTTGAACGGTTGGTGCAAAAGCATTAAATCTATATACGATGTCTGTAATTTTCTAAGGCTTTCCTCGATGCTTGCTTTTGCTTTTTCATATCCGAAATTGGTTATCCATATCTTGGTTACAAGGAATATATCCTCACGTTTTACCCCGCTATTTTTTATCGCATTACCCACACCCTCTTCGTTCATATACGCTTGGGCGGTATCTATCAACCGATAACCGCTTTTCAACGCATCTTCCACACATCTTTGGCACTCATCAGGCTCAACTTGAAATACTCCGTAACCCAACATCGGCATTTCTACGCCATTGTTTAACTTAATTGTCTTCATATCTACGTATTTTTGTGTTAATTTTACTCTTGCGAAATAAGTCTCTTTCTGTTTTCGGTACAGTAATATGCTTAAAAACTCAGAAATCGACAACCAAATTCCTCTCGCATATACTCTATCGGCACGGCTTTGCCCAAAATGAAAAATTTTACCGAAAAACAATTTACTAACGTAAGAAAACAAAAAATTAGTATAAGCAATTAAAAAAATAATGTCAATGATTAAAAAATTAATGTGAGTGATTGATAAATTAATGTGAGTAACTAATAAATTAGTGTGAGTAACTAATAAACTAATATTAAACACCATTTTTACCGCTCATAAACGCAGCATTTTATTATGTCTTAATCAATAATCAAACTTACATTCAATCATATTTATTAAAAAAGTCTATGTACAAATTTTCTATTAAAAATTCATTTAATGTGAATTACACTTTGTTAAGTCGGAAAATAATTGTAATTTTGCAAACTCTTTTTGAGGATTATATAATTAAAATTTTTTAACCCCATTAAAACTATGAGTAAAAAGTATGTATATACCTTTGGTAATCGTCAAGCCGAAGGCGATGCGTCAATGAAAAACCTTCTTGGCGGAAAAGGTGCTAATCTTGCACAAATGTGTCTTTTGAAACTTCCTGTACCTGCGGGTCTAACCATAACAACCGAATGTTGTACCGATTACTACGAAAACAACTGCTCACTTCCTAACGGCCTTATGAATGACGTTTGGCAAGGTATGGAACAAATAGGCGAAATCATGGGTGCAAAATATGGCGACAAAGATAACCCGTTGTTGGTTTCTTGTCGTTCAGGTGCGAGAATATCCATGCCGGGTATGATGGACACCGTTTTGAATATCGGTTTGTCAAGCGAGACTATTCCAGGATTGATTGAACAGACGGGCAACGAACGTTTTGTTTATGATTCTTACAGACGTTTGATTATGATGTATGCCGACGTCGTTATGGAGAAAGCCGAAGGCAGACAACCCGCACAAGGCAAAGGTATTCGTAAGTTATTGGACGAGTATTTGGACGAATATAAAAGACAACACTCATATAAATCAGATACCGACTTAACAAGCAAAGATTTGCAGTATCTTGCAGATAAATTCAAGAAGATTATACGTAAGGAATTGAACGAAGATTTTCCTGACGATGCCAAAGAGCAATTGGAAGGTGGTATCAGAGCCGTTTTCAAGTCTTGGATGGGCGACAAAGCCGTTGCTTATCGTCGTATTGAGAAGATTCCTGAGGATTGGGGTACTGCTGTCAATGTTCAGGCTATGGTCTTCGGAAATATGGGCAATGATTCTGCGACCGGTGTTGCTTTCACAAGAGACCCGGCGACGGGAGACAACAATTTCTATGGAGAATGGCTTATCAATGCGCAAGGCGAAGATGTCGTAGCCGGTATTCGTACTCCTAATCCATTGAATGACGAAACAAAAAACGCTCACAACCAACATTTGGACTCTTTGCAGGAAATTATGCCGGAGGTTTATAATGAACTTTGCGAAGTTAGAAAAAACCTTGAAGCATACTATCACGATATGTTGGATATAGAATTTACCATTCAGCACAAAGTGTTATATATGTTGCAATGTCGTGTTGGCAAACGTACAGGAACGGCTGCCGTTAAGATGGCTGTAGATATGCTTAACGAAGGTCTTATTGACGAAAAGACGGCTATTTGCAGAGTTAATACCAATCAGTTGGACGAATTGTTACACCCTGTTTTGGACGCCAATGATGAGGAAAGCAAAGTGGTTATCGGACATGGTTTGCCGGCAGGTCCCGGTGGTGTTTGCGGAAAGATTGCCATGTCAAGCCGTGAGGCTGTTCGTCTTAACGATTTGGGCGAAACGGCTATCTTGGTTCGTGAAGAGACCAACCCGGAAGATGTTGAGGGTATGCAGGCTGCCGGCGGTATCTTGACTGCTCGTGGAGGTATGACCTCACATGCTGCTCTTGTTGCAAGAGGTTGGGGCAAATGTTGTATTGTCGGTTCAGAGGATTTGTCCATTATGGGTGCCAAAGTAGTACGCATAGGCAACAAAATCTTCAAAGAAGGCGACACAATCTCACTTAACGGTTCCAAAGGCTATGTTTATGAAGGCGAAATCAAAATGGTATCTCCTACCGACTCACCTTTGTTCAAACAATTTATGTCTTTGGTTGACGATATCAAGACTATCGGAGTTGAAACCAATGCCGACAACCCTATCGATACAAAACAAGCATTGGATTTCGGTGCAAAAGGCATCGGATTGTTCAGAATAGAACACATGTTCTATGGAAAAGATAGCGAAGTACCTTTGGCAATAATGCGTAAAGTGATTTTGTCGGACACGACACAGGTAAGGAAACAATATCTTCAAGCGTTGCTACCTTATATGAAAGAGTCTGTCAAAGCAACTCTGAAAATTATGAACGCTCACCCTGTAACGATACGTTTAATGGATCCACCTTTGCACGAGTTTGCTCCAAAGGATGAGACTCAACAAAAGATTATCGCAAGGGATTTGGGTATAACTTTGGCAGAATTGCAAGACAGAATTATGGGCTTGCAAGAAGTTAATCCAATGATGGGTATTCGTGGTGTGAGATTAGGTATTCTTTATCCGGAAATATCCAAACTTCAATTCAAAGCCTTGTTTGAAGCATACGCAGAAGTTAAGAGAGAAGGTTATGACCCACATTTGGAGATAATGATACCTTTGACCATTTCGGTTGAAGAGTTGAAGCATCAGAAAGCCATTTGCGACGAAATACATGATAAGGTTGAAAAAGCAACCAATACAACGATAAAATACAAGTTCGGCACAATGATTGAAGTTCCTCGTGCTACTATGGCAGCAGGGGAAATCGCTAAGATGACAGACTTCTTCTCATTTGGAACTAATGACTTAACGCAGATGACGTTCGGATTTTCAAGAGACGATGTTAATTTAATTCTTCACACATATACCGAGCAAAAGATTTTATCTAACGACCCATTCCAAACTATCGACAAAGATGGTGTAGGTTTATTGGTTAAACACGCAATAAAGCACGGCAGAAAGACCAATCCTAAATTGCGTATAGGTGTTTGTGGCGAGCATGGTGGTGATGGCGAGAGCGTTAAATTCTTCTACAATAGCGGAGTTGATTATGTATCTTGCTCTCCATACAGAGTACCATTGGCACGTTTGGCTGCCGCACAAGCCGCTATTGAAGCCGAGAAATAATTTGCTTTGTACTATTCGTAAAAGAAGAATTTTTTAATTTTTCCCATAAATTTTGCAGACTACGTTTTTTTATATGTAGTCTGCTTTTTTTATTTAACGATAAAACTATAAGTGCAAAACAAAACCTGCCGATAGCAATTACTATCAACAAAAATCAAGATGTTTTGAAAAGAAAACCTATAAAGCAATTATCCGTTGCTGCAAACTATTCATTATTCCTGCTATTCTTTTTAATCTTGTAGCCTAATACAGCACCGCCTAAGCCTAACATAAGCAAAGTTGCAGTACCTATTGGAGAGGTTTGATTGGATTTCACATTGTCCTCTTCAAAATCGGGGTCTTCATCATATCCGTTTGGCATCGGTGGTTGAGAGAATACACTCGTAACACCAATAAAAAACATAATCATTAAAACCAATAATTTCTTTTCTCTTTTCATTTTATTTACTTCAATAATCAATTTAATAAACTCTGTTACAATTATCGTAACGTCTGCAAATCTACAACATAATTCTCACTTGCAATCATTTTCAACTCCAAAAAACAAATTTTCTGCTAAAAACTTTTTCGTCTTAACCGACCCCAACAACTATTTCACTCTTATTCGAGGGTCTAAAACACCATAAAGAATATCGGTCAATATGTTTATCAACACAAGTAATATACACACCACAAGCAATGCCCCCATAACCACAGGAAAATCATATTTCTCCAAACTATCCACAATAACCACTCCAACGCCTTTCCAATCAAAGATATATTCCACAAACACAGCTCCCGCTATAAGCGAAGCAAACCACCCGCTTGTAGCCGTTATAACTGGGTTAAGTGCATTTTTCAAAGCGTGTCGCCAAATAATCTGTCTGTTGTTTAACCCCTTTGCCCTCGCTGTACGAATATAGTCTTGGGAATATACATCTAATAGTGTGGCTTTGGTTAATTCGGTTATGACTGCCAACGGACGTATGCCCAATGTTAATGCCGGTAGGATTAGATTCTTTATCTGCAAATGCTCTCCTCTTCCCAAATCATCGACAACATACAACGAACCGAACATACTAAGCCCCGTGTAGTCGGCGAGTACAAACGCAAATAACCAAGCAATGATAATGGCTGCGAAAAATGACGGCAAAGACATACCGACCGAAGTTATAAACTGAATCAGTCTATCCAACCACGTATTGGCATAAAGCGATGAAATACTACCCAATATCACCCCAATGATAAAAGCAAAAACAATGGACGCAATTGCCAAAATTATTGTGTTTGGGAATGCCTCTTTGAGTATATCGGACACATTTCTTTTACTTTGATAAGAACGGCGAAGATATGGCTTTTTCAAAATAACCCTACTTTTATTTACTTTTATCAGTGTCGTAAAAGAAGTGTATTTGGTTGTATCCAAAAAAAATTTGCTACTCTTTGATGTACTATGAAAAGATATTGGACAAAGGTCATTAAGATAATTCAAATACTGAATGCCTAACGGCTTATCCAAACCCAAATCCTTATGAATCATCTCCACACTCTGCTCGTCCGCTCTTTGACCTAACATCATTCTTGCAGGGTCTCCCGGCAATATATTAAAAAGAAAAAACACTAAGGTTACAACCCCGAAGATTACAAGTAATCCATAGCCGATTTTCTTCAATATATAATTGAGCATAGTGCCTTATTGCCAAATTTCTTTCTCTAAAAAAGTTATTTCTTAATGCTCGGAATACTTCTCCACCCCCATTTGTTGGCAACTTTCGTGTCTTTGATTTCCACAATCGAAGGATTGCTTCTTACCATTGCCAAAATAGCTTTGTCATCACACGAATAAATGCCGTAATCATTGAGTTTATATTTTTCTTGAAAGTCATACCAAATCTCTTGTGAAGAAGCCGTAACGACAATAACCCTATCGCCTTTGTCTGCTTTGGTTTTCAAAAACTCTATGGCTTTTTTCATACCTTTTTCACTCGTCTTGTTCATATCAACAATCGCCAACATAAACAATGATGATGTGGTATCGGACAAAAGAGCCAAACTCTCGTCGTCATTGGACTCAAAGGCTGTCAAAGAAAAGCCGTCAGCCTTTATTTCATTAGGATTAATGTAGCGAGATGAGACAAAAGTCCATTTTTGTTGAAAATCAGCATCCTTTTGCGACTCTTCCATAAGTTCGTCCATAGAAAATTCTTTCTCTTCGTTTGTTTTGTTGTTTTTGTATGTGGCAAAAGTTACGGCAGGTGCCTGTTCGCTTTCGGTAGGTGCCATTTTGTTGCCGACTTTCCAAGGTCGAAAATCAATGCAAGGCTCATACATTATGTTTCTTAAACTAAACGCAAAAACAAACACAGCAAAGACAACCACGGTTATCCAATTACTTTTCTTGGCGAATGATTGCGGTTTGTTGAAATCGGTAATAAATATTCCGACAAGTATGATGTCCAAAACAATGTTTTTGTAAAATGTCTGCCAATTGGTTAATTTCACGGCATCACCGAAGCAACCGCAATCCGATACATTGTTCGTCAAAGCGTCTATCAATGTCGTAACGGTGAAAAACAACATAAATGCAGCAGCAGTCCATTTATTAATTTTGTTGTATATATGCAGCAAAACGGTAATACCTATCAAAAACTCAACAGCACATAACAAAACACTCAACACCGCAGGCAATCCCGGTAAAGCCGACACCAATCCGTCAAAACCAAATACGGTCATATATTCCTCGATTTTGAAAGCCGTACCCATAGGATCTACCGCCTTAACAAAGCCCGAAAATATGAAAACACCGCCAAACAATACTCTCAATATATGATTCATTATGTTTCTTGTTTTAGTATTCATTTTGTTTATAGTTTTTATTTGTTATTTTTATTTAATTAAATTCTCGTTATTTCTTTTACATTTATCAGTGTTAAACATCCGTAAATTAGTTTCAGTGATTAATAAAATAATGTTAAACACTAATTTTATGATTTCACTACATAATTTTTCGATATTAATCCTTGTAATTTTCTTCTTCCATTCGTATCAAACAAAAGACGGCGTAATTTATTATATCGGTGTAACTGCCTTGCACTCCTTCGGATACAATGGTTTTTCCACGATTGTCCTCAATTTGTTTCAAGCGAAAAATTTTCTGCAAAATAATATCCGTCATACTGCTTATTCGCATATCTCTCCACGCTTCGCCATAGTCATGGTTTTTTTTGAGCATCAAATCCTTAGTTTGGGTGGCATATTTGTCATACAACTCTTCGGCTCTTTGAGGTGGGATTTCATCCATGGTATCATCGCCAAGTTCGCATTGAATTAATGCCATAATTCCGTAATTGACAATAGCCACAAATTCTCCTTGCGTGTTGTCGCCCACAAGATTGACACCGCTTTGCTGAATGGAGCGAATACGTTTGGCTTTAATGAATATCTGATCGGTTAGTGAGGAAAGACGCAAAATTCTCCACGAAGTGCCGTAATCTTTCATCTTCTTGACGAATAAATCACGAGTGTTTTTAATAATATTATCGTATTGTTGAGACGTATTTGCCATAAAATTTTTATCTTTGCAAAATATTAAATTCAAAAAATAACATCTACAATGTTTTTAGACGACAAAGTTACGAATTTTTCTCTAAACAAGAAGATAAATATAAAAGGAAATCTATTTTCTCTTGACAAGCCAAAAGTTATGGGTATATTGAACGTAACCGATGACTCATTTTTTGACGGCGGAAGTTACAACACTTTTGACAAAGCAATAAAGCGTGCCGAAGATATAGTTGAGCAAGGTGCGGATATAATAGACATTGGCGCATGTTCCACTCGTCCGGGAGCGAAACTTGTCGATAAACAAGAAGAATGCGAAAGACTTCTTCCGGTTATCAAAGAAATAAAACGCAGATTTCCAAATATTCCGATAAGTGTTGATACCGTTTGGGCGGAAGTTGTGGAAAAAGTTGCCAATTGCGGAGCGGACATTATCAATGATATATCCGGCGGAATGTTTGACGAAAAAATGTTTGACGAAGTGGCAAAACAAAAACTGCCGTATATACTTATGCACACCAACACCACTCCCGACCGTATGCAAAAAGAAATCCATTATGACAATCTATTCGAGGATATGTGCAAATACTTCTCCGAAAAAATAGATACACTAAGGCAAAAAGGAGTTATTGACATCATCTTGGATTTGGGCTTTGGCTTTGGAAAGACTGTTGATATGAATTATTTTTTGCTTGCACACCAAAAAGATTTCTCAATGTTTTCTCTTCCTATTCTTACAGGTATTTCTCGAAAAAGTATGATGTACAAACCGCTTAATACAACTCCGCAAGCAATTCAATCCGAAACGATGTTCTTACATGCTTTCGCTCTTGAAAACGGAGCAGATATTTTGCGCGTTCATGATGTAAAAACAACGGTTAATTGCTTAAAACTTTACGATTTATATACCACCAACAAGTAATATGACACCTAAACATAAAGACCTATGTTACTTTTAGACATAATGCAAAGTCTTCCGACATTCACAATAATCGATTTTATTGATGTAATTGTCGTTGCGTTGGTTTTATTTTTCGTTTTCCGAATGATAAAAGGCACTAATGCAATAAGTATCTTCATCGGATTTTTTATGTTATACGTCATTTGGAAGATAGTTTCCATACTTGGAATGCGTATAATGAGCGAAATACTCGGGCAATTTATTTCGTTGGGGCTTATGGCTCTTATAATAATATTCCAACCCGAGATAAGGAGGTTTCTTGTTATGATTGGGTCTCGTAATATAGCAGAAAGGGGAAGACGATTTATCTTTTGGAAGACTAACAACACCGTTCAAAACCTCAACGTCAATGCAATCGTTCAGGCTTGCGGTCATATGTCTCAGACATATACCGGAGCACTTATGGTATTCTGCAATGAAAACAAATTGGAGACTATCGTACAATCGGGAGAAATTTTCAAAAGCGAACTATCCTCTCAACTCATTGAAACAATATTTTTCAAGAATACTCCATTGCACGATGGAGCGGTTATAATAGACAAAGGGCAGATACAAGCCGCTCGCTGCATTCTGCCGGTCTCTCACGCAACCAATATTCCTCTATCGATGGGACTTCGCCACCGTTCGGCACTTGGTATAACGGAAAATACCGATGCGATAGCCGTAGTCGTTTCCGAACAAACCGGACAAATATCCATAGCCGAAGGAGGCCTTATTCGTCAAGGCATAACGCTAAGTTATTTGCAATCTTTTTTGGAGCGTAAATTCAATACTCATATATCAGATAGCAACGAAAAACAAGATGATATACCAACAAAGGACAAATAAAACATCACAATAATTCTTATGAAAAACTTTATAATTTCATTATTCACGATTATGATTTTCGCTTATTCATGTTCGGCACAAGATACGATAAAGACAATTTCGCCGAACGATTTTGCAAAAGAGATTGTCGCTATTCCCGATGCTGTCATTTTGGACGTAAGAACTGCAAAAGAATACGCCGAAAGTCATCTCAATGGAGCGATTAATATAGATTTTTTGCAGACCAAAGATTTTGAGAAACGTATTGCCGACCTTGACAAATCAAAGACTTATTATGTTTATTGCCGTAGCGGAAAACGCAGTCATAATGCAGCAGTAAAAATGCGTGCATTGGGTTTGAACGTTATCGATATGAAAGGTGGCATCATCGCTTGGAACAAAGAAAAACTACCTACAACAAAATAATTTTTCGATAAATCAATCTGCAAAATAATGTTTAACATTAGTAAATTAGTGTTAAACATCAGTGAAATAATGTTAAACATTATTTTACTGATAAGTCGTAAAAATTTTTTGCAAAACAGAACCAAGATTTCGGATTAACATTTCGCTATTAAAAATCTTATTCTGCTTTTATCAATTTGTCGCCGCAAAGAATCGGAACGCTTTTGCAAGTATCAAGGGTAAAGGTATATTCAAACACATCGTCGAAATGGGCTTTTCTTAAACGATGTATATGCGATGCTTTCTCCAAATATTTTAACGGATTGTACTTTGCTTTTTGCCATAAATCCATTGCGGCAAATGTTGAGTCGTCGTGAGTATAAAAAACACTATCGTTATTGTCTGGGTTTAACACAACATTATTTGGATTACTAAAAAGTCTTGTTGCCAATGCCCCTGCAAAAAGTGTATCTTCCAAACAAAAAGTATTCTTCCAACCGGAGCAAAGAATTTCTACATCTTTCTTTTGGGCGATAAGATAATCCGTTAAAGCGGAAATATTGCTGAATGCTCCGATAACCACTTGCGATGCGTTGGATTGCTTTGCAAGTTCGATAGCCTGAGTACCATTGGTTGTCGTATGTACAATGGTTTTGTTGCGTATTGCATCGCTGCGAAAATTCAATGCACTGTTGCCAAAATCTGCAAAATCCAAAGTCTGTTCTATCCTCTCCCCTGCAACCAAATAACCATTCGCTTTGTATTCTCTTGCTTTGTCAAGCGATGCAACGGGTATTATTTCGCCACCAAAGTCAATGATAGTACACATTGTCGTTGTCGCTCTAAGCACATCCACCACAACACAAACAAACTCATCGCTATGCTTTACGAACGGATATAATGCAGGAGTGAATACAGTCTGTATTTTCATAAGAATTGATAAGAATCAAATGTTCGCCTAATCTTAATCATACAATAGAAATGCTCCGCCTTTGTTTTGTTCCATACCGTCGGAATCTATAAACGACACTTTGTAGATATATGTTCCCACAGGGCAAAATTCATTTTTGTATTTTCCGTCCCAACCTTTCTCAGTGTCGTTTGTTTCAAATAAAACGGTGCCTGCACGATTGAAGACTTTGAACGAATAAGTGCCTGCACGAACAAAATGACACGACGGCTTGAATGTTCTAAGTTTTTCATGCACTCCGTCTTTTGGTGCAAAGGCATTAGGCACAAAGAATATGGTTTCAAACTTTGCGTATGCGTTTGAGGAGTTCGCTCCGTTTTCCGTTATATCGGGATTGTCAGATTGAGCCGCAATGGCTTTGACATAATAATATGTTCTGTCGGTTGCAGAAACCATATCCGTTATATCATCCGTATAAGAATTGGCTGTTGTTGTCTTTAATAATTCCGCATTATCAAAATCATTTTCCGCAAAACGATAGACTTCATAACCTGCAACATTCCAAGTGGTAGGTTTATAAGGATTCCAAGAAAGTTTTATCTTGGATTGGTTTGTGGCATCTACTTCCAAGCGTATTGGTGTCAATGTGTTGGAATATGTGAAATTGCCACCGCAAACATCAGGGGCTGCAATCATATAAGTATAGGTATGTTCATTTGCAGGCATAGGCAATTCATCAACAAATTTTAAGTAAGAATATCCACTAAACGGTATTTGATTAACCGCTTCAAACTCTCCGTCATCAATCTTTCTCATAACGGTGTAGCCTTTGACTTTTTTGCTTGCATCCAAATAAACATACAATTCCGCCTGCATATTGTCGGGTTTAATACTTACCGATTCCAAATCAACAAACTTCAAAGTATCTGCCATTGAAACGTCAATGGTTACGACATTACTTTTGCCGCCACATGATACGTAATAATGTATCTTGCCATTTACCTGCGGAAGTACCACATCGTAAGAAAAATTCGTAGTCTGTGCTATTGAGATATATGTAGGATTTTCTTCCGTTGCCATATATATGTCGTAAGTCTTTGCTTCCTGAGTTAGGTTTGGTGCATTCCAAGAAAGATGCAAAGGTTCTTCGCAATTGCCTCTATCTCCCGTCAAAACAATGTTATTATATGTTGCCGACAGTGGTGAAGTGTTTTTACAGAAATCGTATGCAAATATAGTTATTGCATTTACTTCGGATATATCACATTTATCGCAAGTGTAGGATGTTTGAGTTTTGTCGGTAATTGTATCTAACGACTGACGAATACCATTCTCGTCGTTTTTGCATATTACATAACCATCAACATCATCACTTGTCGAAGCCTGCCAAGATATAACTATTTTTTGAGTAGTTAAATCCACATCTATCGGAAGCAATGTCGGTTGTTCGGGCTCTTGATTATCCGTTTTAGGCACTTTGACTTTATTAGAGTAATTCTCACAAAATTCATCTATTAACGACACCTGATAATATATATCGCATTCACCTTCTCGCGTATCTTCATAAGAATTTTCCGTAATGGGAACTTCGGCAAGAAAAGTCATTGCCGATTGTTCCACCGTCTGACGATAAATTGCGTACTTGCTACCCTCATTTGCCGGTTGCCACGTCAATTGGATTGATTGTCCATTAACAGCAACTTGACAATACAAGGTGGAAAACTCCGTAGCAACATCATCGACCGTAATTCGGTAAGTTACGCTGCCTTCATTGGCATTAATTTCTTCATCTGTATAAGTGCCGTTTTGAGAATTGCCTAAATCAATCCAATTATCGTTATCCTGCCTTTGCAATGTAAATTCGCCATTGTTGGCTGCTGTTATCGTTACACTGCCATTATCATTGACCACATAACATTGTGCATTCAAAAAACCATACGCACAAATGAATAATATTATCAAACAAAACCTTTTCATTATGATATTATTTATTGTTCTTACTTATTGAAATTATAAACTGTTGTTCGTCAAAATATTTGTTTGCAAGTTCTTTTATCTTGTCGGGAGTTATATTCTTAATGATATTCATAGCATAAGAGTTATAGTTGTCGGCAAGCGAAAATTTTATCTGTCTATCGTACGTTATCGCTATCTCACTCACCCCGTCATTATCCCTCAACATATCGCCAATCATATAATTCTTCACCGTATCAAGTTCTGCGTCGGAGACAATCTCGGTTTTTAACAAATTCATCTCCTTTTTTATTTCGTCTATTGTTGCAGTATCTTTATCATTTGTTACATCGCCTGCAATCATAAACACACTTCCTTTCTCGAATGGGGCTATAAAACTATCTATACCATAGGTGTAACCTTTTTCTTCTCGAATGTTGCTCATAAGGCGTGAATTGAAATAACCGCCAAACAAACAATTCAAAACCGTTAATGGTATATAATCCTCGTCCTTTATACTCGGGAAAAATCTACCCATACATATAGAAGCCTGAACAGCGTTATCCAAATGCGTTATTATCGTCTTAGGCTCTATTTGAGTGTTTATCTTAATATTGTTAGGTGTTGTGTCTGCCGAAGAGGAGTTCCAATCGTACGCTCCCAATGAATCATTCAAAAGGCGTATCAATTCCTTATCGACATTACCCGCAAGAATAATATAGCATTGATTGAAAGTATAGCGTTGCTTGTAAAATTTTTCTATATCGCTAATGGTTACCTTATCGTAATCCTCCACACTTGCGTAATTACCATAAGGATTATCCTTACCAAACAATCCGGCCATAAACTCCCTGTGAGCAAGAAAAGAAGTCTTTTGACACTTAGCCAAAAATTCCTGTCGGTAATCGCCGATAGTGATATTGAGTTTCTCTTGTTTGAATACAGGCAAAAGAAGTATCTGTTCGATAAGACTAACAACCTCTTTCTGATATTTTTTCAAAAAAGAAAAAGTGAGATATGTTCTTTCGTTGGTATTGGCACGAGTTAAGCTAACGCCATAATAGTCCATAGCATCTGCCAACGACAAATCCGAATAGTCTTTGGTATCTTGTGCCAACTGAGTCTTGGTTAAAGCAGAAACAAAAAACTTATCCTGAAAAATAGTGCCTGCATTGAAAAACACAATTCGCATAAAAACAACTTCCAAATCATTATTGGCAAAAGTATAAATAGGAATATTGTTTTTCAACACACTCTTTTCGGGCGTATAGTCCTTAATAGTAATATTATTGAAGCTCGGTATATTCATCGTTTTTCTTTTCTGTTAAGTCTTATGTGTATTCGTCAAATTAATCTCAATAACTAAAAAATTAATCTCAATGATTAGAAAATTAGTTTCACTAACCGCTTCACTGATGTAAGACACCAATTTTGCATATTATTTGCTTATGTTTTTCAATATAATTAAAATTCAAATGTCAATCGTGCATTCAATCGTGTCGGGGTCAAATAATCCGGCACAGCATAACTTGCTCCCGAATAATCCTGAACATTCATATACGAAATCACATTCTTGTTATTAAACACGTTCAACCATTCCAAATTTAACCAAATCTTTTTTATGTATTTCATAAAATTCGCTTTCGCCCAACCGCTTTGCTCGTCTTTTATTCTGAATGTAAATGCCATATCAGCCCTTAGATAAGACGGATAACGGAAATGCTCATTGCTGTTTGGCGGATAATACGGATAACCAGAGCCATAATTCAAATTCAAATACACACGCATCCACGGCATATTAGGCAAATAATCTTGGAACGACACACTGAGATTAAATATTTGGTCGGTAGGTCGCGGGATATAACCCTTGCCGTCGCCTTCAATATCTTGTTCGGTCTGCATTAACGAAAGAGTTATCCACGAATCTATACCGTTTATAAATTCTCCGAAAAGTTTTACATCCATACCCGCAGCATACCCCACAGCATTGTTCTGAGCCGTGTATCTTATCCTGACATTGTCCAATCTGTACGGAATCAAATCCCAAAGATACTTGTAATAAACAGAAGTAAGCAACTTAAACGGACGATTCATCATCTTAAAATTCCAATCGGAGGAAAGCACAAAATGTAAAGACTTCTGCGATTTTATTTTTTCGTTCAAATTACCTTGTTCGTCCCTAAACTCTCTGTAAAATGGGAATTGGGCATACACACCTGTAGCAAAACGGAAGAGAATATCCTGTTTGATTTTCGGTTTTAAGGAAACAGACGCACGAGGCGAAGGAAAAATTTCATTATTGTAATTCCAATATTGACCTCTTGCACCTACATTGAAATAATACGTTCCATAGTCTTTTTCCCAATTGAATTGACGCTGAACAAAAGCTGTCAAACGATAAGAAGATATATCGTGGTTTGAATTATAATAATTCTGCAACATAGGAGGTGTGGTCGGATTATATATTCCTATATCATCAGGATTTGAAGGTATGGTGTAATCCGCACTATCAACCATTTTCCATTCTCTTATTCTGTCATTAATTTTCTCCAATTGCCATTTGGCTCCCCAAGATAAGAAACCGTTGGAATAGTATTTATACCCCTTATGCTCGATATTAAAAATATTTGCGTTTAATCTGTTTCTTGCGTGTTCAAGGTATGTTCCTATACCTCTATCAAACTCCGCATCTTCGCCAAGTCCGTTGGTTTCCGACAGCCAATACTGTCCTTGAATGTCGTAGGTCTCTTTCTCGTTTGTATTAAAGGCGGAAGCAATAAATTTCAACGAAACATCTTTTTTCGGATTGTGAGTAAGCATCAAAGCACCGAACAAAGATGTAAATCTATCCAATTCCTGACCGTCAAAATAGACTTTAAGTTTCATTGTATTGTAAAGACTGCCGAATTGAGTTTCTCTCGTCTGCGGAATAAAGTTGTACTTGTTATCCGAAATATTTCCAAGAAACGCTATTTCCGTTTTTTCGTTTATATCGTATGTAAGATAAGCCTGTAAGTCGTTGAACGTGGAATTGTATTCGCCGTCGGTTTCCAAAGAATTAAGAAGATATTGCGTTGTCTTGTTTCTGTATCCTATTTGATAAGTCATACGAGAACCTATCAAGCCTTCGATATGTGCGCTTGCCCCAAGAAGAGATATACTTGCGTTGCCGCTAAATTCTTGTGGTTTTTTGTATTTTATATCCAACACACTGGACATTTTATCGCCGTATTTGGCATCAAAACCTCCCGAAGAAAATTTTATATCGCTTATCATATCGGTATTAACAAAGGAAAGCCCCTCTTGTTGTCCGTTACGGATAAGCAGCGGTCGGAATATTTCTATATCATTAACATAAACCAAATTCTCATCAAAGTTTCCACCACGAACATTGTACTGACTACTGAGTTCATTGGACGAAGAAACACCCTCTTGTGATTTAATAATGTTTTCAACACCTTGATTAACACCAACGCTTACTTTAACGTCTTCGGGGTTTATTCTCGTTATTCCCTCTTCTCTACTTCTGTCACCGGTAATTTCCACTGTCGGCAAATTAGTTGAAGATTTTTTAAGAACAATATCGATAACCCGAACTTCTTTTTGTTTAAGCATAACGGTGGTATCCATATCGGTGTAACCAACACAAGAAAAACGAATAACGTACTTGGTATTTGCTTTCAGATTGAGTGAATACGTTCCGTTCATATCACTTATAGTGCCGATAGGTTTGGATAAATTCAGAGTGCCGATACTGACATTTTCCACAATCTTACCATCAGTATCTTTGATTTGTCCTTTTATAATCTGCGCTTCTGTATCAAGAAAAAACAGAAACGTTAATATCAATGCAATATATCGTTTCAATGTAGTGAAAATCCTATTAGTTCTTAATTCAAAACGCAAAGATACGTAAATTATTTACTTCAACAAAGATATTTTGTAGGAAATTGCAGCAAGAATAGTATTCAAATCACTTTTCTATTCAATGATAAATAGAACAAGTGTAAAGAATTTCGTAGTGTTAATGACTATTTTATTAGTTACAGTGATTATTTTACTGATTACAGTGATTATTTTTGTAGTTATATTGATTATTTTTGTGATTAAATCGGTTATTTGAACTATTACGTTATTTATTTTTGTAGCCATTGAAATACACATACGGACAACCGATAAGCGTTTTTATTCCTCTGCACTCTCTTTGCTGGCGTCCATAAAAGATAATAAGGTGTGCAATAAAATGCACACCTTATTAATCATAATAATAATTAAATAAATGAAAAATGTGAAAAAAATTACAATTTTCTATTTTTCTTCCGAACAAACTTTTGCACATATAAACTCACGATTCATACGAGCAATATTTGTTCTCTTTAATTGCTTAGGACATTCTGCTTCACAAGCAAAAGTATTTGTACATGAACCGAATCCTAATTCGTCCATCTTCTTAACCATACGTTTTACTCTGATTGCAGCCTCAGTCTTACCTTGCGGCAACAATGCCAACTGAGAAACCTTACCACTGACAAACAACATTGCAGAAGCATTCTTACATGCAGCAACACAAGCACCACAACCAATACAAGAAGCCGAATCCATTGCCTCATCTGCCTTATGTTTTGGAATAGGTATTGCATTTGCATCCGGAACTCCACCTGTTGTTGCAGAAGTGTAACCACCAGCTTGAATGATTTTATCAAACGCACTTCTATCTACCACCAAGTCCTTGATAACAGGGAAAGGTTTTGCACGCCATGGCTCTATCGTTATGGTATCTCCATCGTGAAAACGACGCATGTGTAACTGACAAGTTGTAACACCTTCGTCAGGTCCGTGAGGACGACCATTGATGTACAAGCCACACATACCGCAAATACCCTCTCGACAATCGTTGTCAAAACAAACAGGATGTGCGATATTATCGTTTATTAACTGCTCGTTCAGAATATCTAACATCTCCAAGAAAGAGCATTCCGGAGAAATATCTGTTAATTTATAGGTTTCAAAATGACCCTTTGCTTTGGCATTCTCCTGACGCCATATTTTCAATGTAAGATCCATAACTATTATTTGTAATTTCTTGTTTGTACCTTAATAAACTCATAATTCAAATCCTCTTTATGCATCTGCGGTTCAGCACCTTCTTTGTACTCCCACGCACCAACAAACATAAAGTTCTCATCATCACGTTTTGCTTCGCCTTCTTCGGTCTGATGTTCCTCACGGAAATGTCCTCCGCAAGACTCTTCTCTTTGCAAAGCGTCTCTTGCGATAAGTGAAGCCAATTCCAAATGGTCTGCCAAACGTAATGCTTTTTCCAATTCAGGATTTAAGCAATCTTCACCCTCATCAACTCTAACGTCTGACCAAAATCTTTGTTTTACGTTCTCAATCAAAGGCAACGCTTTCTGTAATCCTTCTTTGGTTCTGCCCATTCCGACATATTCCCACATAACGTGACCAAGTTCCTTTTGAAGTGTATCTACTGTTGTCTTACCTTTTATTGAAAGTATCTTAGCAATACGTTCTTTAACCTCATCTTCTGCTTTGTCAAACTCTTGATGAGTTGTAGGTATTGGCTGATTGTAAATTTCGGCAGCAAGATAATTTTGTACCGTATAAGGAAGAACAAAGTATCCGTCAGCCAAACCTTGCATCAACGCACTTGCCCCCAAACGGTTTGCACCATGGTCAGAGAAATTACATTCGCCAGCAGCAAACAATCCCGGAATAGTTGTCTGTAATTCGTAATCTACCCAAAGACCTCCCATAGTGTAATGAACAGCAGGGTAAATCTTCATAGGTGTTTCGTATGGATTTTCGTCCTCAATCTTCTGATACATCTGGAATAAATTACCGTAACGTTCCGCAACCTTATCTTTTCCCAAACGATTGATAGCCGAAGAGAAATCCAAGAACACAGCCTTACCGGTACCTACGCCATAACCTGCATCACATCTTTCCTTAGCAGCACGTGAAGCAATGTCACGAGGAACCAAGTTACCGAAAGCAGGGTAACGTCTTTCCAAATAGTAATCTCTATCCTCCTCCGGTATATCGTTAGCAGTTTTCTTTCCTTCACGGATAGCCTGTGCATCTTCAAGTTTCTTAGGAACCCAAATACGACCATCGTTACGCAAAGACTCACTCATAAGAGTCAATTTACTTTGATAATCGCCATGAACAGGGATACAAGTAGGGTGAATTTGAACATAACAAGGATTTGCAAAGAACGCACCTTTCTTGTAACACTGAACGGCAGCAGAACCGTTTGAACCCATAGCGTTGGTTGATAAGTAATAAACATTACCGTAACCACCCGTAGCCAATACGACGCAATGACCGAACCATCTTTCCAATTTGCCCGTTACCAAATCTCTTGTGATTATACCTCTTGCTTTACCGTCAATAACAACAAGATTTTCCATTTCTCTTCTTGTATATAACTTAACGGTACCTTCCTTTATCTGTTTTGAAAGAGCGGAATATGCGCCCAACAATAATTGTTGTCCCGTCTGACCCTTAGCATAGAATGTACGAGATACTTGCGCACCACCGAAACTTCTATTTGCCAAATATCCTGAATAATCTCTTGCAAAAGGAACTCCCTGTGCAACACATTGGTCGATGATATTGTTTGAAACTTCTGCCAAACGATAAACATTCGCTTCTCTTGCACGATAGTCGCCACCTTTGATTGTATCGTAGAACAATCTTCCTATTGAGTCGCCATCATTAGGATAATTCTTCGCTGCATTGATACCACCTTGTGCTGCAATAGAGTGAGCACGACGAGGTGAATCCTGAATACAAAATACTTTCACATTGAAACCCAATGCACCCAAAGATGCAGCAGCAGATGCACCTGCCAAACCTGTTCCAACCACGATAACGTCCAATTTACGTTTGTTCGCAGGATTTACAAGTTTTTGACTTGCTTTATAATTTGTCCATTTTTCCGAAAGCGGTCCTTGCGGAATTTTGGAATTTAACGTTGCCATATCTATATATTATTTTATTCTTAATTAAACTAAAAATCTATCTGCAAAGCACTAAAACAATATCACTTGAATAGGAACTATTGCAAAACCTAATGGAATAACTATTGCGTATATTATTGCCAAATAACTTATGGCTTTTGAATATTTCTCATTCATTAATCCGTATGTTTGGAATACAGATACAACGCCATGCAATAAATGTATTGCCAAAATAACAAATGACAACAAATAAATTATCACATACAACGGATTGTGGAATAAGTCTCTTGCCATATTATAGAAGTCAGGCTCATAATCATATTCCTCTACATTTTCTCCGAAATAAGTCTGCAAATCTTGTTTTGATAAATTAACATAATATTTGCCGTCGCTTGCAAGTTTTTCTCCCGCAGCCATAATTGACATATATTCTTTTTGCAATTTCTGCATATCTGCTTCTTTCATTTGTCCTTGTTGGATAGCCATTGCTTTTGCAGAAAATGCTTTTTGAACCTTTTCAACTTTTACAACATACTTACCCTCAACAAGACCTGTTTTTGCAAAATAAAAGTTGATAAAGTGCAAAACAAGGAATACGAAGATAAGACCTCCGGTAATAATCATCCACTTGCTACCTTGATGAGTCTTGGATTTTTGACTAACGGCATATCTTACAGGACGAGCCGCTCTGTTTTCCAACCACAGAATAAATGTCAATACTATATGGAAAACAACACAAAGCAAAAGTACTATTTCAAAACACTTTACAATGTAATTCGTTCCCATAAAATGGCATACATTTCTGTACCATTCGCCGCCATCATCTCGCAAGATACATAGGTTCATACCCATGTGAAACGGAAGAAATATCAACAGGAACGCCGCTAACGCACCCACCGCCAATTTCTTCGTAATTGATGCTAATTTAATTAATTTCATGTCCTTTTAATTATTAAATTTATTATTTCTATTACTTATTTGCCAATAAGATTGCTATTATCCCCTCTAAAATAAGTTGCAAATTTACGCATTATTTTAGTTTTACCGAAATTTTTACGAAAATATCTTGCAATAATTTCACTTTTCAGCAAAATAGTGTGAGTGATTAGTTTTTTAATTACACTGATTATTTCACTAATCACTCACACTAATTTCGTGATTAAACCATTTATTTTTCTTGCTTCAAAAAACGAATCTCAGTTCTCTTAATTCAGCTGTAATAATTTCGTTGTCGTTAGTTTGAAGTATCAAATGACCATAAGGATTGGTCGTAAGGATTTGAGCGTATATAGATTTATCGTTATAAATATAGTTTCGCCAAGAGTTTTTGAACAATAACAAGGAGAGGTATTCGTCTTGAATGGTTTTTGTTTGATTATCGTTCAGTTGTTGATAACGAATAAAAATATGTTGCAAAGTATCGTTCAAAACTTTTCTTAAATCGTTTTGCTTTCCTCTCTCCAAGAAAATTGAAGTGGGGTTAGGTGCAAAATGAAATATAGATTGATTGACATTGATGCCGATACCGATAAAAGTTTTTGCGATTTGATTTCCAATTATATTGTTTTGAACCAACATTCCGCAAATCTTTTTTTCTTTTACATAAATATCGTTCGGCCACTTTATCTTGACATCTTTCAATCCATACTCAACCAATGTATCAACAACAGCCAAAGAAATTATTTGAGTGATAAAAAACTGCTCGCTTACCGAAATAGTTTGAGGAGTTAAGACTAGCGAAAAACAAATATTCTTCCCCTTTTCACTTTCCCAACTATGAGTTCCCTGCCCACGCCCCGCAACCTGATTATCGGTATAAACAACGGAATATTCGGACAAAGGATTTTTTTTATCAGCCTCTATTATATACGTTTGTGTAGAGTTGGTTTGAAATAACGTGATTATATCAAACTTTTGTTTGCAATCGTCTTTCATTTTTCTTGTATTGTCTTTTTCTTTACACATCTCTTGTCAAGAAAAGCCGACAAAACTTTTTTATTGCTCGTCAGAAGGTAAAACGGCAAACGTTCCTGTCTTTCTCTGTGGTCTGCCATGTCCGTCCTTATACAAAACAGAATAAACGTACGTACCTTGCTGAACATAACCACCGTCGCCTGCTTTACCGTCCCACATCTGATTGTGTCCTTCAAAGACTTTCGTTCCCCAACGATTGAAAACCATCAACGTCCAATCATCTAAGAATTTTCCGACAGGTCCGAACATTGATAAAGTTCCATTATTTGAACCCGGCACAAAAGCATTAGGAATCCAAATAGTAAAGTCTGCACAAACCTGTATGCTATCTTTTGCAGTATCCGGACACATCGCTTTGTTATATACGATAAGAGTTACTTCGTAAGTATGACAGTCTTCCGTGGTATCAGTAGCGTAGGTATGATACCCTGTTGCCATATTGCTCTCGGTCATATCGCCAAAATTCCAAAGTCTATCGAAAGGCTCGTCCGATAAATCCGTAAATTTTATCTGTGGGTCTGAATAATAAGCTTTCTTAGGGTACAATTCCAATTGAGCTTTTATGATAGGTTCAACAGAGACCTTAACGGTGTCGGTTGCAATACAACCTTCGGCGGAAATAGTTGTTACGGAGTATGTGGTGGTAACGATAGGTTTTGCTTTCAAGGTCTGAACCTTTGTACCTTCCTCTTCTCCCAAAGTTACATCGCTCGGATAAGCCGACCACGTATAAGTTGCCGCTTCCAAACAAGACAACATAACACTATCACCCTCGCAAATATAGTCTTTATCGACGGTTGCTTTTGTTGAATTGTCTATGACCTTATAATGTATAGTTGTATCGAAAAATCTTCCGCAATAATCCTCTATATGAATTGTTACACTTGCAGTATCGTCCAAAGCCGTAATCTCAACAGGGATTTTCACAGAAAATACAGTGTCTTTCGTCCAAAAGTCATTCGCTAATTTCTCATCGTATATTGTTGCATCACCTCGTGTAGCCGTTACATTAGCAAATGAAACTGCATTTTCGATATTTACTGCTATCGAGTCTCTATAAGGCAATTTATCATTGCAAAGAGTAATGCCTCCCTCTACCGAACAAGTCAAATCTTTCGGTTCAATCATCAAATAAACCAATGTATCCAATGGGTCTTCGTTGCAATCTGTGGAAATGAAATATAATGTATCTATCGTTCCGCCTGCTTTATTGTCGTTATGATAAAAGTTAAGCAAATATTTTACCATACTCTTGCCTTCCGGTATAGAAACTGTGCTTGGAGCAGGTTCTGTTTTTATCGTTCCGTCATCTTCAATACGAAAATATTCATAATCTACTCCCCTAACGATACTACTGCCATTTGAAGGTGTTACATGAAATACTGTTTCGGGTTCGTCTTCCCCTGCAACATAATTAGCATGCAACATCATCGTATCAACAGAACAACCTTTGATAAATACGTATGCTGTATCTCCTTGTTCATTCTTGCTTATAATATAACCCTCGCCATTGTTTTGAGTTACCTGATGTTCCAAGTTAATCTTCTGTGCCGAGAATGAGCCTGCCTCCAAAAATACGGCACTTTGCAATGATTCATCGTTTATATTGCAAATAGCTATTTGAATATGATATTTCTTTCCCGGAACAGTTTGTATTTCGGCTGTCGTTAAACGTCTTGTATATCCGCCCAATAAAGTTGTTTTACAAGACTTATCTCTATTATCTATAAAATATTGCTGATTAACTATCCCACAATTCTGACCATCATCACCATTATTACAGGTGTTAATCATTACAGGAGTACCATTCGTAAATTCATCTTCTTCGTACGTTCCTGGAATAACAGCAACATTGGTGGGATTTTTATAAAATACATTCTCTGTATAAGGATTCAAATTTTCATCGTAAGGACCATCACAATACAAACCAAAGAAATCATTATAAGCTGTACATACATAAAAAGGATATTCCGTAGAACCAAAACAATAACGGAAAGACATCTTACATGCTTGTGGTATTACCCAAAAGTCTAAAACTGCAACATCTCTGAAAGTACCGGCATCACTGCCAATAACATTATTATATTTATTTAAATCCGGATTTTCACAATATTCCTTATAAGAGAGATACAACGACGGGCTATTGGTTGCTGCACCATGTATTGCATTTTGACGTCCTTCAGAACCGCCTGCTATATTTTTACAAGCATCGGTTGCCAATATCAAACCTTTTTTAATAGGAATGTTTTTGCCTGCGTATGATGTGTCCTGATTAGTAAAAGTACCTATTTGATTATTATTAATAATAGTCTGATTGTTGTAATATATCGGACGGGTTGTATCTATTTCAACACCTTCTCCCAAGAAATATTCTTTCAATACGTCTTTGATATTTTGATTTGTTATATTCGTTATAACCATTTGAGCCTGCATCGAAATACTTAGCATACTCACAACAATAAGGCACAACGTTCCGTAAATTATGTTTGTTTTTTTCATATCAGTTCATTTTGTAATTCAGACACTTTTTCAAGTGACATTTTGCAAAAATCGAATAAAATGTTATACTTTTGCAAAAATATAAATAATTTATCAAACCACAGCACATTAATGAAAAGATTTTTCAAAGCAATAGCATATCTGTTTGTTCCTGCTTGTTTGTTTATTGCCTGCGACAACGCTCCGCAAATGCCTAAGCCTTCAACATATTTGCGTTTGAATGTAGAAAAACCCAATTACGTAAAATTTCAAGACAACGACTTTCCTTTTTCTTTTCAATACCCCGATTATGCCACAATTGAGAAGTTAGACTCCAAAAGTAAGGATATAAAATGGTTTAACCTGCGTTTTGAAAACTATAACTTCGTTGCAAACGTTAGTTTTTTACCTTTGAAAGACAGCAAATCCTTACGTGCTTCGATTGAGGATTGCTATAATTTTCTAAAACGCCATGAAAAACTTTCGGGTGGCATCGTTGAGCAAAGTTATAACAATAATACAAAAAAGGTTTATGGCAATGCTTTTGATATAAAGGGCAAGGATGTTGTTTCTCCTTATCAATTTTATCTGACCGACTCCACAAGATACTTTGTTCGTGTTGCTTTGAACAGCAATTTCATTCCGAACAACGACTCTTGCGAAGTTGTGATAACTCAATTAAAGAAAGATTTAACCAATATGATTAACACTTTTGAGTGGCGATAAATAAATTTTTACAAAACATAATACTGCAAAATTATTATTAAACATCAGAAAAATAATATTAAACATTAATAAAATAGTGTTAAACACTAATAAAATAATGTGTGATACTAAATAAATGGTATCACACATTATTTTTATGCAATATTAGATTGCTATTTTACAATATTACTTTACTGTTTCAATCTTATGTAACATTGATTGGAATTAATTATCCAAAACTTCTTCTTGTGCGTCCTCTTCTTCTTTTTCCAAATCCACAAGATTGTTATCAACAAGGATATTGTACCAAGCAAATAATTTTTTCATATCTGATAAATGAACGCGGTCCTTATCATAGTTCGGCAAAACTTTCTCCATATATGCCTTCAAAGTATTATCATCGGATTTATGAGAAATACATTTGCCGCCATTCTCCGTACGATAAATATTTTGAAATACCTCCGTCAAAGGAACATCGTCCTCTTCCGTAAAAATACTTATATCCTTCAAAGAAGAAATTCTTTCGTTTGAAAATGCAGGTATGCGTTTTTTGTCAATCAATGACTCGACCAAAGCACCATTCTTAGTTCTCGAAATCAATTTGTATAAACCCGGTTTGCCGGAAATTGATAGAATTGCATTAAGATCCATAATTTAAGTTGTTTTTATTTCTTTTAGTAAATATATATTCGTTTTCAATGTCGTAATGTGTGTAATCCGTAATTTATTCTCACACACTATCAACTTAATCTGCGTAATTATTATTCTGTTATCACTACAAAATTTTGTGTTTCTATTCTCTCGCCTCGTAAAATCTTCGCTCTTTTCCTTAACTCCACTTCGCCATTACGTTTAACCTCGCCCTGCGTTACCAAAATTTGTGCCAACGCTCCGCTTTCAACTATATTTGCCGCTTTTAGGAGTTGTATCAATTGTATAAACTCATCTTCCTTACGAATTTTGAAATGTATTTCTTTCATATTCTTACAACGTTTTTCGGTTTTGAGTTTGCAAAGATATAAAAAATGCGAATAACTCAATGTTATCCGCATTCTTTTTTTGCTTTTAAGCAAGTCTTTTTTTCAAGACTTATCATTTATTATTTGCATGTAATTCTTTCAAGCCATTTAAGCATTCCTAACATTACACCCATAGATATCAAGCAAACTGCAAGGAATACCGTCCAGCATTGCCAAATAGGAATTTTGTCGTATAGCAATGGTCCAATCCACAACAATAGATTACCTACTGCCGTTGCACCCAACCACAATCCTTGACAAAGACCTAATAAATGTTTTGGAGCAACTTTTGAAACGAATGACAATCCCAATGGAGAGATGAATAACTCTGCAACCGTTAAGAAGAAATACAATACGATAAGTACCCACCAATTAGCTTTGGCTGCTGCTTGTGCATCAACGCTCATTGCCTTAAATTCAGAAGCAGAAGGATAACCTTGAACATAACTGAATATTGCCAAGAACAAATATGCCAAACCTGCAATACCCATACCTATTGCGATTTTCTTAGGAGTCGAGATTTCTTTACCCTTGCGTACCAAAGTTCCGAATATCCACATAATAATTGGAGTCAATGTGATTACGAAGAACGGATTAACAGCCTGCCAAATTTCAGGTGCAAGTGCATCGGTTTTCACAAAGTCTTTTGCAAACAATGATAACGACATTCCGTTTTGGTGGAAAGAGAACCAGAAGAATACTGCTATACCCAATACAGCGAATAAAGCGTACATTCTCTGTTTGATTTCTTTTGCCATAGCAAGTTTTTCTTCTTTTGTGTATTCAACAACCTGTGCAGCTTCTTTCTTTGCAGGCGTAGGGAATTGTTTTTTGAAGCAAAGGAATATCGTAAGTGAGATAAGCATTGCAGCAACAGATGCTATAAATGAATAATGAACACCTTCGTTAAATACTTGCAAATACTTAGAACAAGCAGCCGTCATATTGGTTATATCACCTCCAACAGTAGTCATCATTGCAAACAAATTCTCATTAGTTGCTGCTATTGTTCCGTTAAGGAATTGATGACAAAGTTCTGGTAAGTTTGCGTTATATACCAAACCATTAACACCCAACCACCATTCTCTTAACAAAGGAGCAACAAACGGAGCAATCAAACCACCTACGTTAATGAAAACATAAAAGATTTGGAAACCCGGGTCTCTCTTACTTTTTGCAATTCTAAGTTCTTCTTCGCCTTTCTTTGCAGCCTCTGCTTCCAAGTTATCGTACATCTGACCAACGATAGCCTGCAAGTTTCCTTTGAATAAACCATTACCAAAAGCAATAAGGAACAAAGCCACACAAGTCAAAGGCAACAACCAAGATTGATTTGTTGCTGTTGCAGTGATAGGAATTGACAAAAGAACATAACCTGCTGCCATTGTCAATAAACCTTTCTGAATTGTACCCTTATAGTTTTGAGTACGGTCGGCGATGATACCGCCCACCAAAGATAGGATATAAATACCTGCATAGAATACAGAATAAATAATACCGGCTTTGTCGCCCGACAATCCGAATTTCGAGCATAAGAACAAAACCAACACGGCATTCATAATGTAGTAACCGAAACGTTCTCCCATGTTACTTAGGGCTGCCGGTATAAGCCCTTTTGGATGACCTTTAAACATAGTTTTTAATTTTTATTATTTTAATTATACTTTTTAATATCCATTTTTTGAAGTTTGCAAAATTAAGTATTTTTTTTGAATTTTCAGTAAATATTACATACTTTTGCAAAAAGTTTTTGAGTTTATGAAAGATTTAGACACATTTCTACAAAAAGAAAACATAAAAAAAGAAAGTTTTCATCATATTTTAACAGACCAAAACCTTGACAAGAATATCTTTGCTGCAAGAAACGATTTTTCTCATAAAGGCAATTTCGGTCATGGGCTTTTAGTGGCCGGCAGTTTCGGTAAAGCGGGCGCATGTGTATTGGCAAGCAAGGCGGCTTTGCGTAGCGGCTTGGGGTTGTTGAGTGTTCATATTCCAAAGACTTTATATAATATTTTGCAAATATCCGTTCCCGAAGCAATGGTGGAAACAGACAGCAATGATTTTTCATTAAACGACAATATTGACACACAAAAATATTCTGCCATTGGCATCGGCTGTGGCTTGGGTACTGAACCGAAAACAAAGGAAGTGCTGTTAAATTTATTAAAAACTTGCAAAAAGCCTGTCCTTATTGATGCTGACGGACTGAATTTACTTGCAAAAATAAACAACTTCCAATCCCTATTAAACGAAAATATTATCCTTACTCCTCACCCGAAAGAGTTTGAACGCTTGTTTGGAAAGTTTAATTCATATCATGAAAAACTGAACTTTATGCGTAAAATCTCTATGGATACAGGTGCTACCGTTGTTTTGAAAGGTGGTATCACTGCCATTGCAACCCCAAAGGGCAAAATTTTCTTTAACACTATTGGCAACGCTGGTATGGCAACGGCCGGCAGTGGCGATGTATTGACCGGAATAATATTAGGAATTTTGACGCAAGGTTTTTCGCCAATAGAATCCACAAAGGCAGGCGTATATCTTCATGCCTTGTCGGGAGATTTAGCAAAACAACAAATAGGAGAAATAAGTTTGATTGCCTCTGATATAATCAATAACTTGCCGAAAGCAATACTTTTAGTTTCAAATAACCTAAAATTGTAAATAATTTGCAATGGCAAAATTTAACCATTGTAATTATGAATTTAGTTATTATAACTATTTTTTTAATCACTCACACTATTCAAATAGTGTTAATAACTAATTTTCCAAAAACTACAAAAGAAATGGTGAAGTAAGAAACTTGTAATATTTTGAATATTCATTATTCGCCGTTCGTATATATAGGCTTTGGGATTTTACCTCCGAAGAAATAGAAGAAGAATTTTGAAAAATACATACCTTTCGCTTTATCTGTGTGTTTGGCTTTGGAAAAACATCAGTCTGCATAACGAGGTTGATATTTTCTCTTTTGAAAAGCGATTGTATTTCACTCATTTCTTTTTCTGGCAGCACTATTGCCACATAACTATTCTCCGAAAGCAAAGTCTTACAAGAAAGAACAAAATCCATTAAGCTAAGTGAGTTATTATGTCTTGCATTGGTTCGTCGTTCATTGGGAGATTGCAAAGAGTTGGTGAAAAAAGGTGGATTGGAAATTATTAAATCAAATGTTTTATTTGATGTTTTTGAGAATGATTGCACGGAAATATTTGCAGTATTCATTCTATGATAAAACTTACTTGATTGAAAATTGTTGTGTGCTTCAATAATGGATTTATCATCTATATCTATTGCCATAATATCTGCCTTTTCAAAGATTTGAGCCACACACAAAGACAATATACCACACCCAGTTCCAATATCCAAAATATTTTTGATTTGTGTCGAAGCAAAATTGTAATCTTCCTTTTGCTTCTTTGCAAAAAACTCTGCAACCAAACCTGATAACAAAATAGAATCCGTTCCCACTTTCATTGTGGAATGACTATGATTTAACGCAAATTCCTTACAAATAAATTCCATATTTTTTGTTTTATTTTACTTGTATTCCCCAAACAACTATATAATTAAGTTTCTAAAAAAGATTAATTAAGCACTTCTAAACATACAACGAACACCTAAAATACAAATCAAGTTCGACCAAACAAAAATCAAACACCTTATAACACATATAAGCACCTTAAAAACTAAAAAACCTTAGCAAATTTTGGAAAAATATATCAATCTATACAAAATCATATCAACAAAAAAACAACTGCCTTATAGGTTATTCACCAAGCAGTTGTTTTTAGCAAATATAAACTATTAAATATTTTAATATGAATCTTTTACTCTACGAGCAGCAGAATACATAATACGTAAAGCGCCTGCTTTTCTCAGTTCTTGTTTTACGTCTGTTACATCTCCCATTCGTACATCTTTATCACATTTCAATACAGTAGTAATAAATGGACGATCAGCCTCGTCTCTGGCAGCTCTTTCGCTTTCAACAAATGCAACAATGTCGCTTGCCTCACTGAACTGGTCATTTAACTGGATTCGTGTTGCCAAACCATACTTTTGAGCCTCAATAGGAGTACCCAAATAGATATTTGATGCCAATGATTTCTTCTCCAATTTTTGGATTTCCGAGGCTTGTGGAACAGCCAAACGTACTAACACTTGTGCCTCTCTCATATTTGAAATCACCATAAAGAAGAACAACAAGATGAACACAATATCCGACATAGAACCAGAGTTCATAGCCGGCAACTCGTTAGAACCTTTTTTCCTAAATCTTGCCATTATTTACCTCCTCCTGCTTTTTGACCACCACCGATATTCTTAGGTTCTGCCTCTGATATTGCCACTGGTACAGCTTTATCAATTGCTTCTCTTTGACTATCGTTGCAATCAACATATTTTCTTGAAAACTTCTCACGAGATAATTCATCTCTTAATTCATTAACAGCAGCCGTAAGTTCGTTCTGTACTTTCAAATACATATCGTAAGAAGTACCACGGTCATTTTGCAAAGAAATCACACCCTTAGACACTTGAATCTTACCTAACAAAGGAATATCCTTTTCGTCTTTTTCCGGTAATGTCGGGTCGTTATTAGGATTACCTAAAAATTCTTTTGCTCTATCTTTTAATGAATTAATATCTCCTGGCTCACCATTTACAAGCAAGTTGTCATTCATATTCACCAAGACCGTAAACGTATTTCGCTTGTGAATCTCAGGCGGTTTTTGATTAGGGTCTGCAGGTGGCGGCAATCGTCTTTGAATACCTTGATCCGTATTGATGGAAGATACCATCAAGAAGAAAGTAAGCAAAAGGAACGATATGTCGGACATTGACGAACTGTTTAATGCCGGTAATTTTTTCCCTGCCATAATTTTTTATTTTTTTATAAGTTTTGAAACTTCTGCATAAATCAATGACAAGATAACACCTGCAAACAATGCATATACAGTGTACATTCCTGCACCAATCCATTTTGAAGTACTCATCGCCGTACCTGTTTTTTCAAATAATGCCTCTGAAATATCTACGCCAGATGCCATGAAATACGATACGAAAAATACTACTATAATAGCTGCCAAGATAATCAAAAATCTTGCTTTTGCACGAACTGCATCTATTGCCAAGAACACGATTATACCTGCAAATGACAACGCCCCCAATACGAATGCTGTCCAATATGATATACCCCAAAACATTGAAGCAGTTCCCTGCTCACTTACAGGAGCATCATCCTTAAAAATCAATGCATAGCAAATCGCAGAAATACATGCCAATATAGCAATTATCAATGCTATTATCAGTACTGGTCTTTTTTCTTTTTTCATTTTATTTCCTCCTTGGTTAATTTATTAAGTAAATAATTGATTTAACTGCCTATCCTAAGGCCTCACTATCAATTTACTTTCTGTTCTTTACCAAGATGTCCATAAATGATATAGATGCATCTTCCATAGAAGAAACCAAACTTTCGATTTTTGACAACAAGTAGTTGTAACAAACTTGAAGAATCAAAGCTACGATAAGACCGAAGATAGTCGTAATCAAAGCCACTTTCATACCACCAGCAACAACTGTCGGAGAAATATCACCAGCTTTTTCAATATCATCGAATGCTTGAACCATTCCGACAACAGTACCTAAGAATCCTAATGAAGGAGCGATAGCAATAAACAATGAAATCCAAACCATGTTGCTTTCCAATCTTGCCATTTGAACACCACCATAAGAAGTGATAGATTTTTCAACGTCTTCTAAGCCATTATCAACTCTGTCCAAACCTTGGAAGAATATAGATGCAACAGGACCTCTTGTATTCTTGCAAACTTCTTTTGCAGCATCATAGTTTCCTGCTTTAACATTGTCTTCAATATTTTGCAATAGTTTATCTGTGTTTGTAGTTGCAAGGTTCAAATAGATAATTCTCTCTATAACCAAACCCAAACCCAAAATCAAACAAATCAAAATAGGAGACATCCAACCAACACCACCTTCAATGTATTTTGTTTTCAATACTTGATGGAAAGATTGTTTTGCAGCAACAGGAGCTTGTGTGTCAGCAGCACTAACAGTTGCAGACTCTTCTGTTTCCGTTGCAGTCGCTACTGTTTCAGTAGCGGATTCAGTTGCAGCTTTGGCATCTTGTGCAAAAGCTCCGTTTGAAACGAATGCCAATAAAAAGAACATTATTGACAAATAAGCACATACTTTTTTCATAGTTTTTTTTAACTGTTTTTAATTATTTCTCTTCTTTTTATTTCTAAATGCGGTTGCAAATTTACACTTTTATTTTCAATTACTAATATTTTTACGTAATTTTTTTGAACATTTAGTGTGTTTTTGGACATTTATTCCTTATTTTCAACAACTAAAACCTTATCTATCCTAACTCCGTCCATATCCATTATTTCAAACGTAAATTGATTCCATTTTATCTTATCTCCTGTTTTAGGAATCTGGCTTGTTATATCCAAAATCAATCCACTAAGAGTATTATAGGAATTATCTTGATAAATGTCTTCCAATTCAAAATGGCTTAGAAAATCATAGAAAGGATATTGTCCATCAACAAGATAACTACCATCATCTCTTTTTACAAACTCTGTTTCATTATCTGTATCCAACTCCGAAGAATTGCCCACCAATGACTCCAATATGTCATTCATAGTTACCATTCCTTGAACCATACCAAACTCATCAATAATGAAGACATAATGTATCTTAGTTGTCTTGAAATGCTCCAAAAGTTCATATATAGACACACTCTCATGAATAAAACTTGGCTCTCGCATTATGTCTTTAACCTTGTAAGAAGATGTCTCTGGTGTTATCGGGAACATATCCTTTATATACATCACACCTACAATATTATCCAAATCTTTCTCACATACAGGGTATATATAATGTATGCCCTCCTTACTTACTCTTGATGCCAAATCTTTCAAATATTCTTCTTTCTCGACCCACTTCAATTCTTTTCTTGTCGTCATCAAGGATTCAACCCTTCTATCTCCTAAATCAAATACCCTATTGACTATATCTTGCTCTGCTTCCTCAATCTCTCCTGCATTGGCACTGTCATCTATTATGGATTTAATCTCATCTTCCGTTGCCTTTTGCCCCTTAGGATTTTTAATACCTAACATCTTTGCCAAGCCACCTGTGGTGATGGTCAATAACCAAACAAAAGGAGCAAAAATCATTGACAAATACTTCATAGGACGAATAATCAACGAAGCCACTTTCTCTGGATTGGACATACCTATTCTCTTTGGTATCAACTCCCCAAAAACCAACATAAAAAACGTTTCCACAACAACTATGATAACCCTTGACACAATTGTCGCAAAAGAAGGCTCCATATTCAAGCCGACAAATATCTTACTCAATTTGCCTACATATGCTTCACCTGTGTATAAACCTATAATCAACCCTATGGTTGTAATACATATCTGAATGGTTGATAAAAACTTATCTGGATTGTTTATGATAGACAAAATATGTTTTGCATTGTTGTTACCTTTCTTTACAGCCACATCAAGTTTGGTCTTTCTTGACGAAACCACTGCTATTTCAGACATTGAAAAAAATCCATTCAACAACACAAAGAATACAATTATCAATATCTCCATACCACAATATCTTTTATATAGCCTTTCTAACTTGAACCTAATTATTCTTTAATCGTTATCAGTCTGTGCTGCCAAAGATTGTTTTTTCTTTTCTTCGTCCTTATTTTTCAAATACAAAGCAAAAAACAACAACACAACACCGCAAGTTATTGCTGCGTCAGCAAAATTGAATATAGCATCAAAAAAACTAAAATGTCTGCCTCCAACAAATGGCAACCAAGTAGGTAAATCTGTATCTATCAATGGAAAATAAAACATATCCACCACCTTGCCAAGCAACATTGGTGCATAACCTCCATCGGCAGGCATAAAGGTAGCAACATGAAAGAATGTACTCTGTGAAAACACTAAACCGTAAAACAAAGAATCTATTATATTTCCCGCTGCCCCTGCAAAAATCAGTGCAAAAGAATAAATCATTATAGGTCTCTCTGTTCCTTTCTTGACCATTTTTATAAGATACCACATAATACCACTTGCAAGAACTATCCTTAGCGTTGTAAGCAATATCTTACCTACATTTTCTCCAAAGGACATTCCAAAAGCCATTCCTTTGTTTTCTATGAAATGTATCTTAAACCAAGACAAGCCAAGAAAATCCACCTCTTCCCCCAAAAAGAAATGAGTCTTGACATAAATCTTTATAATCTGGTCTATCAACAAGACCATAAATATAACAATCAGTGGCTTTTTCAATCAATTATCCTTATTTTCTGTTCATCTTAGCCTCTACACTCAATGTTGCATGAGGCACTAAACGTAATCTTTCTTTTGGAATCAATTTTCCTGTAACTCTGCAAATACCATACGTTTTATTCTCTATACGAACCAAAGCACTCTCCAAATCCTTAATAAATTTTCTCTGTCTCACTGCTTGACGAGCATTTTCTTCTTTGTTTTCTGCTTCGGAAGTAAAATCATCATCCAAAGTACGATAAACTGCCGAAGTGTCTGTAATATCATTAGAATCTTTATTGAATGCTTCTGCTTCAAGCATTTCAAGATTTTTCTTGGCCTGTGCTATTTTATCAAGTATTATTTGTTTGAACTCTTGCAATTCTTCATCTGAATATCTCAATCTCTCTTCCATGTTATCAGATAGTGGTTTTAGTTATTTATTGCTATTTTTTATTATTTGTTATTCTGTTTCAAATTTTCTTTGAAAGTGCAAAGATATAATATTTTTCATTCAAAGCCACCATTTCCATTATATTTTTCATTCTTATCCCTCTGTATTTTTCATTTACTCCAATATATTTATTTAATTATCAAATCCTAACAACCGTCTTACATCTATATTCCATATTTACTTCTCAATCCGTTAGCGAAAAATGATGTATTTTTGCAAAAATTATACAACAATGGAGAACACGGCAAAGGAAGAGATTGTTTTGGGTATAGACCCGGGTACAAATGTTATGGGCTATTCAATAGTAAGAAAAGTTGGCAAAAATATGGAGGTCTTAGAGTGTGATGTATTGAAACTCAGCACAAAGGTGGAAATGGCTACACGTATGAAACAAATATTCGATTTCGTTATCTCCAAAATAAACCAATATAAGCCTGATATTTTGGCTTTGGAAGCTCCTTTCTTTGGTAAAAATGTTCAAAGTATGCTTAAACTTGGTCGTGTTCAAGGTATATGTATTGCCGCAGGATTGTCCCAAAGCATTCCTTTTGTGGAGTTTCCACCAAAGAGAGTAAAACAAGCCATAACAGGCAATGGTAATGCCAGCAAAGAACAGTTAATGAAGATGCTGCAAATGATGAAACTGATAGACCAAACACCGAAATATTTAGATGCTTCGGACTCTTTGGGTGTTGCCGTATGTTATTGTCTGCAAAGCCAAAAACTTGACACAGGAGTAAATGACAAAGTCGTTAAAAGCAAATCAAAGACCAAGACATTATCATGGGCTGCATACGTCAATGAACATAAAAACCGAGTAATAAGATAATTACACTTTTTTCAAAATAATGTTTAATATCAGTAAAATAATGTTTAGCACTGATTTACTGATATTTAACACCAATTCAGACAATTTACTACCACTTCTGGGATATTTGCGTAAGGGAAAAATATGGAAAATCAGTGAAATTTTTATTCTT
>OMYR01000043.1 GCA_900315335.1 uncultured Bacteroidales bacterium | reverse complement strand
GTTTTGATTAGTTGGTTGGCGACGTAGGCACCCATACCGTCATTAAGCCTGCGGGCGGAAAACATAATACGAGGTAGAACTCCATAGGATATTGATAAGAACATTTGTCAGAGATGTTTTGAGAACCGCAACAGCGGTCCTCCGAGAAATCGCCGTAAGGCGAAGCATTTGGGATATGTAAATATTGAAGTGATGTGAGTACAAAAAATATGAGATTTGAAAACAAAGAGGTGTTATGCTAAACTTTAACAACGATTATCAATATTATTAACAATCCTTATATAAAGAAAATATTTTGGTGTGATATTAGTTTTTTAATATTTAACACTAATTTGACGATGTTTAATATTAATTTTCTAATGTTAAACACTAATTTCGTGATTGCACATAAAAAATATTCAGATAAATTTATAAGAATTTATCTGAATATCTACGGAATTGTGGCGTGCCACAAAATCAAAATAATTGTATGTCGAAGTTATTGTTCTATCGATTCCAACATAAGAAGCAGTCGGTTTTTGATATTGACAGGCGTTACGCTGTTGTCGAAATCCAAAGCCAAATAATTCAATTTTGGATACATTTTCTTTATTTTATTCTCAACACCTTTGCTTATTATATGATTGGCAATGCAACCGAATGGCTGCAAAGAAACAACCGTATTAATTCCATTTTCAACCATATTTACAATCTCGGCCGGCAGCAACCAACCTTCGCCAAACTGCGTGTATAAAGGTAGAATACCATTGACCTTGTCGGCAAGTTCAAAGACGTTATCCAATGGCTGGTAGTATTTGAAATTTGACATAACAGAGTTGCACTTATCAATACGCTTTTTGACCAATTTATATAAAAACGTCATAACAAATGGCGGTATTGACGCTTTTTCAATATTGTTGTTTCGATTAACCTTGCCATTGACAAAAGTCTGAACAAAGAAAGTCATAAGAGACGGCGGAATAACTTCAACACCTTGCTCTATCAACCAGTTTTGTACATCGTGATTGGCAAAAGAGTGATACTTCAAATAAATCTCACCAACGATTCCCACCTTTGGACGATATATTGTTTTGTCAGGCAGATAAGAATTGAAATCTTCAACACCCGATTTTAACAAATCATCTATGCCTTTGGCGTTTTCTTCCAAGATAAGATTTTTAACCTTTGCGATGTATTCGTCATGAAGGTTTTTGATTTTTTGAACATCTTCTTTTTTGCACCGAACTATTGTTGAACAATAAAGACGTGATAGGGAATCTCCGAACAATATAACGGAAAGTGTCAAAGGCAATGTCTTTTTCCAATTAAGTTTGAAACCGTCTTGCTTTTTAGCCGTGTTGGCTCCGAAAGATACCGACAGAACAGGAACGTCCTTAAAACCTGCATCGACCAATGCTTTTCGGATTATGGCGTAATAGTTGGTTGCACGGCATTGACCACCCGTTTGAGTGATTCCGAAAGCGACATTATTCAAATCATACTTGCCGCTTTTTAATGCTTTGATTACATCGCCAACAATAAGCGTTGCTGGATAGCAAACTTCATTGTTAGCGTATTTCAAACCTTCTTCGGCTGAGATTTTATCACTCTTTGGCAAAACTTCCAAATCGTATCCGTTTATTTTGAACAATTCGGGTAGGAAGGGGGAGATGTAATCTGTGAAAAATGGGGCAAGGATTTTTTTGTGCTTTTCCGTTTTAGAGAAATCTTTTGTATCAATGAAAGGGATATTTGGTTTTTTAGTCGGATTACCATTGATTTTAATACTTTCAATCAAGGAACGAATCCTAAGTTTCAAACTGCCCGCATTCTGAATATCGTCCATTTTAAGAAATGTTGCGGACTTGTGGTGGCGTTTAAGAATATCTTGAACATCATCTAATAAAAACGCATCGGGACCACAACCGAAAGAAGTCATTTGTGCGTAATGAACGCCATTATCTTGTTTGGCAACGAAAAAGGCAGCGTTTTCTATCCTATTAATATAAGACCATTGCGAAACAATAAAAGAATTGCCGTCTTTAAGGAAGTTTTCGTTGCGGGCGATGTCTTCATTAATAACAGTAGCACCCAAATGAGAGGCAATAGTAGATATTGATTGCTGGATAAGGTCGTCGGTATGATAAGGTCGTCCTGCAAGAAGAATGATTATGCGGTGTTCTTGTTGGGCTTTGTTGTAAAACTCCAAATTCTTTTGGTACATATCCTCTTCAAACTGTTGGCGGGCCTTTAATGCTTTTTGAAAAGCCTTATCAAAATCAGAGACCGACACACCGAAAGTTTTTGTGAAATATTCCTTGCAGTTTTTCTTCAAAAGCGTTTCGTCTTTGAAAGTAAATACAGGGTTGTCGATGACAATATCTTTGTTGTTTTCTTTCAAATGCTTTATAACAACGTTGTATGAAGAGACGATAGGGCAGTTATATGTATTGTTTTCCTTGCCTTTCGCACCCTTTTCATAAACAATGTAAGGGAAGAATATATGTTTAATGCCTTTGTTTATAAGATTGTCAATATGAGAGTGAGTAAGTTTTGCAGGGAAACAAATATTTTCGCTCATCACCTGATTCAAACTCTTCTCGTAGGAATGAAATTCCGATATATCCGAAAGGACAGGCTCTATTTGTAAATTTTCAAACAGTGCTTTCCAAAAAGGATAGTCCTCAAACATATTCAATGCACGTGGAATGCCAATCTTTCGAGTAAATGGTTTAGTCGTCGGGTATTTGTCTTTTTCAAATTCTTTGGTTGAACCGAATAAGCGTTTGTATTTGTAACTATAAATATTGTCGCCCTTGATTGTCGCTTTTGCCGAAGAATTGAATATCTTTTCGCAACGATTACCCGAATAAAAGATATTGTTGTTTGCAAACTTGTATGTAGTAACCATACAATTGTTCTGACAACCTTTACAAATAGTGTTTTTTGTTGTGTAGTTGTCGGCATTTATCATATCATCCAATACCAAAGGTGTCAGTTCTTTGTTTTGACAATATTGTTTGGCATGCAAAGCACAACCGTATGCTCCCATAAGTTCTGGCGAGGTGGAACGATATACTTTTCGCTCCAACATAATCTCCAAAGCACGAACGACACTGTCGTTTTTCATCGTACCACCTTGAACAACGATATGCTCTCCCAAAGACTTGCCCTCCAATTTTAGAACCTTATAAAGACAATTCCTAACAACGGAATAAGACAATCCCGATGAAATATCGGCAACAGAACGTCCCTCCCTAAGAAACTGTTTTACCTTAGAATTCATAAAGACAGTGCAACGCGTTCCCAAATCACAAGGATTGTCGGCAAATAATGCCATGTGAGCAAAGTCCTCTATCTTGTAGCCTAAACTTATTGCGAAAGTATCAATGAAAGTGCCGCAGCCCGAAGAACAAGCCTCGTTCAATTCTATTCTATTCAACACACCGTCCTCGATATACATCGCTTTCATATCCTGACCACCTATATCAAGAATAAAATCAACCGTCGGCAAAATCTTTTTGGCTGCCATATAGTGTGCAATAGTCTCAACAATCGAAGTGGAAAATGAAAAAGCCGCTTTGATTAAGTCTTCTCCATACCCTGTTGAGCAACCGCCACAAATAATAGGCGAGGCGTGTTCTTTTTCAATGGTTTCTTTTAACAGACGCAAGCCCTTAATAACCGCACCGATGGGATTGCCGTTGTTTTTGGCGTAATACTTAAACAATATATATTCCTGCTCATCGCACAAAACAATCTTGGTTGTCGTACTACCCGAATCGATACCTAAATATGCTTTGCCGTTATAATTCGTTATGGATTTATCGTTGTTACCTAATGTTTCTTTGTCTTGTTTCCACGTCTCGTATTCTTGCTTAGTGTTGAAAAGTTTTTTTAGGGAGTTTTCTTCGCTTGCAATAGTGATATTGTCTTCTGCGATTATCTTTTGTTCAATTTCATCCAAAGACAAAACTTGTGCATCCTTATTATAAAGACAGCCTCTTGCGACAAGAAGATTATTATCTTCAAGTTCAATTAATGCATCTTTGGTTATATTCAAATAATCAAGCAATGCGTTACGTAACGATGCGATAAAAGTCAAGGGACCTCCTGCCAAAAGAATTTTTTCTTTGATTTCTTTGCCTCTTGACAATGCACTTACAACCTGAACGGCTATTGCGTGAAATATGCTTGCACAAATATCTTCAACAGGTATGTTTTTGGCAACAAGGTTTTGTACATCTGTCTTTGAGAACACACCGCAACGTGAAGCGATAGGGTATAAGCGGGTGCTTTTTTGTGCAGCAACGTCCATATCTTGTATAGACATATCAAGTATTACACTCATTTGGTCGATAAATGCACCTGTTCCGCCTGCACAATTACCATTCATTCTCATATCAGGTAAAGCGTCTTTTTCCAAGAATATTATCTTGGCATCTTCGCCACCTATATCGATGATAGTTTGAAGATTGTTTTTAATATTCTTTGCAAAATTATTCAACGCAACAACTTCTTGAATAAAAGGTAATGCACATCTTTCAGCCAATCCCATTGCGGCAGACCCCGATAGTGTTATGGCAGTGGAGATATTGCCCAATTTTTGGCGTATCTGTGAAAAAATATTTTTAACCGTGCCTTTTATGTCAGCGTTGTGTCTGCGATATGTGGAATAAACTATATTGCCTACATTGTCTGCGACAACCATTTTGGCGGTGGTACTTCCGACATCTAATCCGGCTTTAAAGATTTTATTTTCCATTTATTTCAAATTAATCTTTTTTAATTTTACAATATGCTTGCGTGTTGTAAAATCATTTTGCAAAAATAACAAAATAATGGGAATTATATTTTGTGAAAAGTACCGTTAAATTGTTTTTGTAGTTTGAGAGATAATTTTTGACCGTTATAAATTGGCAAAAATAACTTCACTAACCGAAAAATTAATATTAAACATCATTAAAATAATGTGAGACACTATTTGAGTAATGTTTAACACTATTTTGATAATTTCTCACATTATTTTTGCGATAGCCCATAAAAGAAAAATGGTTTGCAACATTGCTTTTGTGAAAAGACAAACAAAAATTTGTCAAGCGATTGAAACTATCGCTATTTTACAAGAAAAATCAGTAAAAACTATATTAATATGAAAAATATTTGTAACTTTGCAACCGACTATATAGTATATATCAATGTTGTCAGCATACACCGTGGCAGTTTCGCAAAGTGAAGAAATGATTTGGGAGAATGGTGTTGCCGATAGCGTGAATTTAGAAATAACAAAACAAACTATGAATATCAAAAGAGTTATCTTTATTCTGCTTGTTGCAGTAAGTTTTAATGTTTTTGCCCAGTCTAATTCTTTAACCAAGAAAGCTGACGAGGCTTTTAATTCGGGACAATATATTACGGCTGTTGAGTTGTACGACAAGGCTTACTCAAAAGTCAAGAATAATCGTCAGGAAAAAAATCGTATTCTTTGGCAAAAATCCGAGTGTTATAGACTTTTGGACGACAAGGAGCGTGCGATAAAGACGTATCAACGACTTGTGAAAGCCAAGTATTATCAAGTTCAACCCAAACTTTATCTTTATATGGCGGACTTCCAACGTTATCTTTCGGATTGGGACGCTGCCGAATACAATTACAAAGAATATTTGAAACTTGTGCCTAACGACCCTTTGGCACAGAGCCGTTTGGAGAGTATAGCCTTTGCCAAGAAGAGCATAGCCAACCCTAATAAATACGACATTCGTAATGAGAAAAATCTTAATACGGAATGGAATGATTGGAAACCTACTTGGGATGAGCAATGTTCGGCAATTACTTTTTCATCTTCTCGTCAGAATGAGGAGAGCAAAGACAAAGACGCATGGACGGGGGAATATTTTTCGAATATCTATTCTGCAAGTAAGTTAAAGAGCGGAGTGTTTGGCGAAGCCAATATCTTGAATGTTGCAGGCGTTAATACCGAAGCGAACGAAGGAGAGTTGGTTAAGATTACTAATGGTAAAACAACCACTTATTACTTCTCACGTTGTAATGTCCGTAAAAACCTTACGATAAACTGTGCTATTTATTCCTCACCTATTGAGCCTGTAAAGGAGAAAGGAAAGAAAACCAATACAAAATCCAATAACAAAAATTCTAAGAAGAACAACAAGAATAAATCCAATTCAAAGGACGCCGAGCCAACCGAAAGTTTTGTTATGATTAACTTAGGCGACACGGCTTATAACTATTTTCATCCTGCTGTAACGCAAGACGGATTAACTCTTTATTTTTCATCCAACCGGCCGGGAGGGTACGGAGATTACGACCTTTGGAAAGCAACGCGCAGTAGCGTCCATGAAGAGTTCGGTAACGTTACCAATCTTGGCAGAACGATTAATACAGAGGGTAAGGAAGAGTTCCCTACGCTTCGTGGCGACAACCGTTTGTATTATTCTTCCGACGGATTGAAAGGCATAGGCGGTTATGATATTTTCTATTCCGACTTGCAAGACGGAGAATGGACAACTCCCGTTAATTTGGGTTATCCTATCAATACTCCTTATGACGAAATAGGAATGATTTTTAACTGTAACAGCGAAGAAAACCTTGCAAGTGAAGAAAGCGGATATTTTTCTTCCAATCGAGAGGGTGGAGTAGGCGGTTATGATATATATTCGTTTTATCGCGCTCCGTTGGTTTATACTTTAAGCGGTGAGGTTAGAGACGATAAAAGTATGCAATCAATCGCCGGTGCTAAGGTTAAACTTTTGGGAGACGACAACACTCAGATAGAAACCCGCACCAATGCCGAGGGCAAGTATGAGTTTTCAAAAGAACAGATACGTTATAATGTCAATTACACATTGAAAGTTTCACAGGTCGATTATATGAACGCTGAGGGTAAAGAGACCACAGTTGGTTTGACGACTTCCAAGGATTTTGTCCATAACTTCCGTTTGCTTCCAGTTACCAAAGAGCCTATCGTCTTGCCGGAGATACGTTACGAACTTTCTCGTTGGGAACTTTTAGACCAATACCAAGATTCGCTATCGGACTTGCTTGTCGTTTTGGTTAATAACCCTACCTATGTTATAGAGTTAGGTTCTCATACGGACTCCCGACCATACCCTGCCTTGACCAACGACACCCTTTCGCAACGAAGAGCCGAGAGCGTTGTTGAGTTTTTGGTTGCACGTGGTATAGAACCTGAGCGTTTGGTTGCCAAAGGCTATGGCGACAGAGTTCCGAGAACATTGAAGCGTGAGGCAACAGTTACAATGGGTAAGAAAGTGTATAAATTTCCAAAGGGTATCACTTTGACAGACGAATATATCAATTCCTTAAAGACTAAGGGTGAGCGAGAGGCGGCTCATCAGTTGAACAGAAGAACGGAGTTTAGGATTTTGAGGACGGATTTCATTCCTCAGAGTGTCAAGGATTCTTTGGCGGATGCTGCATTAAATTCGACCATAGTGGATATTGTCAGCGGCAACAAACCGCAGGCGGAAGTGGATGTGCCTATCGTTTATACGACCAATCATATTCCAATTACGATGATAGACGGCGACAAGGCTCAGTTATATATCATTTTGAACGGAGCTGCTGTTCCGGCAATATACGACGAAACGTATAAGGACGTCGCTGTTTTGGATTGGGATCAAGCGATGAAATTCTTGAAGACTGGACGAATCACAAAGGATAACTTCCCAGACCGCGACCGTGCTTTCAATTCCAAGGGTGAGATATTGGACAATGCTGTTTTGGTATTTCAAAAAGCCTCTATTGGTCAGTATTCCGCAGAAAAATTTGAAGTCATCGTCAAGTCGGGAATGGAACATACGATGATACTAAATAAAAATGGATTGAAAGATTTTGGACCTTTTGTTTATAGCAAAGAAACCGGGGAAATAATCTTTGATAATTAATGTTTCACATTTTGAATTTATATTCTACATGCCGATAACTTATTTTGTTATCGGCATTTTTTGTTTTTTGCTTGAAGTTTATCTTTTTTACTTGTTTTTTTACTTTCAGTTTTTGTCCCAAATGTTTAACAAAATGTTCAAGTTTAGATCAACCCCTAACGCTGAGTTAAGCGTTTTAGATATTTATATGAGCATTTGAAAGAAAAAACTAAGTGTTTTGAATTACGAATAAAACGGCATAAGTACGCTGTTAAAATACGTTCCTTATGCCGTTCCTATTAATGATTGTTATGTTTTAATTAAAACCAATCCCAATCCTCGTCCTCTCCACAATCATACCAGCATTCTTCTTTACATGCCGTAAAGAATACATAGTATTGACTGTTTTTATCTTTTGTATTCACAGCAATATTTGTATTAGCACATCTCGTTCTCGGGTCTAAAGGATTTATGTCAATATTATTGACCACGTGCAAACCATTGCCATTGTCATAATCTGCAAATACGACTTTGGCTGTTTTCAGTTTATTCTTTTTATTTATTGAATTCTTATATATACCTTCGACCTTAGCATCTTTTACTACTATATAAACATCCTTATAAGAAGATTCTTGTTTGTGCGCACAATACACTCCGTCAGGAGGAATTACTCCAACAGTATTATCTTTATTTTGGCTGCACGCACTTAGCGAAAGCAACATTATAATTGATGTTAAAAATAAATTTCTCATATTATCCTTCCTTTTTTATTTAATTATTTATCTCTTCAATGATTCTTAAATTCTTAGAAAATTAGCCTGCTAATTAGTAATTAAAACTTATTGTTAAGTTATTCCCACTTAGCAGGCGAATCGAATAAAGGCGTTTTGCCCGATTAAAAAGATGTATTGCGAGGCATACACCCTCACTGAACCGCATAAGCAACGTTTTTTTCTTGATGTTGTCGTTATATTATCGATGGCAACATTCTTTGAAAAATGTCTAACGTTGATTGATTTCGTTTCGCTCGTACGTTCAATGTTTTTTGATGTCCTTTTCATTAGAAAATATATTTCATTAAATCAAACAGTCAAACTAAAAATTGCTTACCACATCGCAAAATGATATGATAGTAACTGCCAAAACACCCGTTATGGCTATAATTATGAGTATTTTGTCGCTTAATTTCAAATTTTTCATTTTATATCTCCTTTCTTTTTTATCATTTCCGTTAATTGTTCAATGCTTAGATTCAATTGCCGCATATTTTTCATAAGCAATGGAAGAAAATCCTGCTCGAATTGTGCTTGCTTTTGGCGGATGATAATCTCTTTCGCTTCCGCCGTAACGTAATAACCAAGACCACGAGACTTATAAATAATGTTTTCACGGGCAAGTTGTTCAATGGCGTGCATCGAAGTGTTGTTATTGACCTCGAATTGCGCCGCCAACTCGCGAACACTCGGCACTTTGTCATCGGCTTTAAGTTTCCCCTCCATTACTTGTTCCTTGATTTGCTCGGCAAGTTGAATGAATATAGGTTGATTACTCTTGGAAAACATATTAAACCCATTCTTCTTTTAATCGCTGATATGTAAGCCATAGAATAAAAATTATGGCAATTCCAATACCGATGCAGAACGTTAGTTCGGATATAGAGTATATTGCCAATTTTATGTTAAGAGCAGGAACGCCCAATTTGGCTCCATTGTAAAAGATAACCGCATAAATAGTTGCCAATAGTACGATATATCCAATAAGAAATGCGTTAGTTTTGATTATTCTCTGCTTTTTGAAATAGATTGCTCCAAAGAACATCGTTACAACATAAAGCAAGTAAGACAATACAAAAAGGGCATCGAATGAAAATTTGTAAGATAGCATATATTGTGCATCGAATGGAACATATTGGATAGGGGTGGAACATAAGTATCGAGAAGCGGCAGCCTAAAAATATTGCTAAATAGGTGGCAATAAATGCGATTATCGGACCAGCGATAAATGCGAATAAGAAATTGGATAAGTATTTCTCGAATTGAGTTGCAGGTAATGTAATTTCAAGTACTCGGCTGCGTTTGTTTTTGTAGGATATCCAAGGAAATATACCTGCGAAGAAGATGCACAAAAATTTGAAAATAACCCAAAAACTATAAAGTGTTAAGCCACGAGTACCGACTGTGGCAATAAACGGTCCGATAAATCCACCTATTAAAAAACCTCGTAAAAACTTTTTGTTCATTATAAATTGGCGGATAATAAGGTCTTTGAGTCTTATTATTGAAAATTCTGTTGTCATATCTTTGATGATTTATTTATTTGTTAAACAATTTAAGGAACTTTTCTTTGTCAGAGAAGACGGCATTGAACAGCAGTTCGATGTCAAGATTAGAGTCTTCGTTATCATTATTGACTTTAACGATTTGGTTGCCTGCAACGGAAGATTCGCTATAAAGTATATCGTCGGTGTTTTCGCTGCCATCGGCGATTTTGAAACATAGTTTTTTTGTTATTTCCTCGTCGGTGGCGTTCAAAATCAAGCGTTCGTTATCGAGAATTATAACCGAATCAAGAATATTTTGAAGGTCGCGTGCTTGATGTGTAGAGATTATTATAAGTTTGTCGTCCGTCATAGATAAGCGGAGTAGTTTTCTAAGAGAAGACTTGGAAGGAATATCCAATCCATTTGTCGGTTCGTCCATTAAGAGTAGTGTGGTATTACACGCCAATGCAAAGGATATAAATACTTTTTTGCGAGTACCGAAACTTAGTTTGTCGATTCGTTGCTTGGTATCGGTGATTTCAAATTCGTTTAAGTAGTTATGAAAATTTTCTTTTGAGAAATTAGGATAGAAAACCGAGTTAATGGAAGCGAATTTGGCAATAGATAGCGGTAAGGACGGCAACTCCTCATCTAAAATAAAGATGTTTTGAAGAAAACTTACATTTCTTTGAGTCGGTTTGTAGTTCATAACATTTATTTCTCCATTTATTTGAAATTGAAGTCCGGCTATAAGATGCAGCAAAGTGCTTTTGCCAACGCCGTTTTTGCCTAAAAGACTTGCTATTCTTCCGCCATTCAATTGGAGGTTGATGTCTTTTAAGACGGAATGCTTCTTTTTGTAAAAGAAATCCAAATTATTTATCGTTACCATGATGTTTAATATTATTTTATTGGTGTTTAACACTATTTTATTAATGTTTAATATTATTTTACTCTTATCACTTGTGAGTTTTTTGTCTTATTTACATACCCATTGGAGAGCCGCCGCCTTGACCGATAGAACTCTTGCCACTCTTTCTGTCGTCCATATCGTTGTTTCTTCTCTTGGATTGGTTATTAGCACCGCCCTTACCTATATTATATGATATGTTAAAAGTAAATTGAGGTCTCTGCCAACAAACAGACATAGAGCCTTTGTAATTGTTGTAGTGGGTGTAAGCATTAAAATCTCTCTTTGGAAGTTGATCAACGCCGATGGAAATTTTCAGTGCTTTGTTTAAGAAATCTTTTGACAAGGAAGCAGACAACATAAACATATCATCAAACTCGCCACCCATTTGAACGCCGCCACTCATATAGAATCCGGAGAACGAAAGTTGGGTTTTCCAGAAAAAGTCTATGGTTAGTGATTGCCAAGTGGTGAAAGCGAAACGTTCAATATTGGTTCTAAGCAATGCGTTGTCGGATTTCATCTGAGAATAAACCCCCTGCATCCATATAGTCCATTCCACAGGACCAAGAGGCAGCATGGTACTAAGACCTATTGAGGCTTGCTGAGAGTAACCGGTGTTCATAGGTTTTTGAGTAATGACAATGCTGTTTGGAGTGGTGAGCATAACTTGGTTTATCTCGTTGTCGCTGTAAGAATACGAAGCGGTGAAGAACAGCATATAATGAAAAGCATAGTTTAAGTCCAATTTGTGAGTGTATTCAGGCATCAAATCTGGATTACCGGAGGAGTAATTGTAGTCGGATAACTTAACACGGAAAGGATTTAAGGAATTGTAATCCGGACGTGAGATACGATAAGAATAAGTTAAGGAAACATTATCCATTTTGCCAACACGATAACTTACGTTTAAGTTAGGGAACAAATCAAAGTAGTTGTCGGTGATTTTGTCATTTGTTGCTTTTTGGTCGATTGAGGTGTAGGTGTGTTCAAATCTCAACCCTGCACGCCAAGAGAACTTGTCATTAGGACGATGTGAGAAACTAACATAGCCGGCATTGACATTTTCTTTGTATTTTAGTTGGTTGGTACGTTCAGAATCCAAGTTGTCATTTTTATATGCCTTAAAATCGTTATCAACTATCGCAAGACGACTTTTTACACCGAATTCCAAATTCATTTTCTCGCCAAACGGCTTATTGACATCGAAACTGAAAGCGTAGGAACTGTATTCGTTGTTTGCGTCGTTGAATAGGTCTTCCTGTCGTTTCAAGTCGTTGAAATTACCATTGAAATAATTGGTTTTGGAGGTAGATTCGTTAAGAGAAGAATTGCTGTTAATGTCAAATGAAGCCGAAATCTCGCCGCCTAATGTATCGGTCTTGTGTGTAAAGTAAAGGCTGCCCATATAGTCGTTGGAACGGTAATATGATTTGTTGAGAATGGAGTATGAGGAATCAATTGTAGTGTATGGATTCTTGGAGATAAACATTCGTTGTGGGTCTTGCCAAAAATCAGGAGAGTTGTTACCGCTATAAACAAACATTGCACCGATTGTGTTTTTGTCATTAATGTTGTAGTCAGCCGAGAAATCGAAATTATAGTAGCGGAATTTGTTTTTACTATCGGCTTTCTCGGATTGGAAACGTATTGTGTCGCCAAAAGGTGTCCAAATGTATTGGTCAGTTTCGGTGGATACTCTGCCGTTCATAGCACCGAAGCCGCCGCCTGCGGTAATCGTCCATTTTTTATCGACGTAGGATAAAGACATATTATTAAAGGAACGGAAATCTTCATTAACTCCATTCCAAGATGATAATGAACCCGAGATACCGTCGGCCTTCTCTTGGGACATAATAATATTGATAATTCCGGCAGTACCTTCGGCTTCGTATTTAGCAGAAGGGTTGGTTATGGTTTCTATCTTCGCAATATCGTTTGGGGACATTCCTTTAAGGATTGATTTTATCACATCGTAAGGTACTCGAATATCCCTGCCGTTTAGTTGAAACAAAATACCGCTCTTGCCGTTCAATGTAATGTTCTCGTCTTTGTCGATAACAACACCGGGAACTTTTCTAAGCATCTCAAAAGCGTTGGCAGAGGTTGCTGTCAAGCCGTCGTCGATGTTAAGAACTATTTTGTCGTTGTTCATTTCTATTCTCGTCTGTTTTGCAATTATGGAGACTTCTTCCAAATTCTCGCTATTTGTTTCCAATGTTATTGTTCCAATATCAATTGTGTTGTTTGTCTTTGGATAATCCGAGACCTTGATTGTTTTAATTGCTTCGGCATAACCCAAAGAAGAAAATTTTAATACAACATTGGGCTTTTTGACTTGTAAAATAAATTCACCGTTGTCGTTTGTCGTAGTTCCGTTGATAAGAGTTGCTTTTTTAGAGGTGTCGCTTACGTTCATAACGTTGGCAAACATCACTGCTTCGGAAGTTTTCTTGTCGATAATCTTACCTTTGATTGTAGTGTTTTGAGCATTTGCAAAAACGCATGCTAAAATCAAAACCGCTAATACACTTAATTTTTTCATCTTTATTTATGATATTTTTATTAGTTCCTTTAATTTTTTCTTAGCTTTATAAAAGAAAATTTTAGTGTGTTGTCCTACTGTATTAGTTTAATAGGACACTGCAAAAGTACAACGAATTGTAATACTACCAAAACTTTTCAGTAAAAAATGTACGGGGGAAATGATATTTAAGTTATTAAAGAATTGATATATAAGAGATAAAGAAATAATAAAAAGAGAAATAATTTTGTTTTTCAGCCGTAAAAAATCGTGTTTTGGTAAGGAAAAATTTTTGTTAAGAGCGAAAATTTTGCGGTTTTGAGTAACAAATATTTCAAAAAGTGATAAGAAAAAATTCAATTCGTGAAACAGAAAAATAATCAGTCGTATTAAAAAAATAGTCTCTCACATCAGCAAAATAGTGTTTAACACTAATTTTTTAATGTTTAACACTAATTTTACAAAAAGCCTTGAAAAAATCTCCTTATGTATATATGTGTTTTTTATAGGGTACTTGATGATTTTACATCATCTCGAAAAATTGAAAATTCTAAGTTTTTAGCGTGAAGTTCATATATTGTAGAGAAATTTTCTTAACTTTGCCGATTACATAAATATTGGTAGAAAGTAGAATATAGACATTAAAAATTCAATAAAACAATACGATTATGAAATCTTTGGTGGAAATTCAGGAATATGTGGCAAAGTTATTTGAGAGCGAGAACTTCAAAAAACAACCGTTGGCATTGTATGAGCCGTTTCAATATACTATGGATTTAGGAGGCAAACGTCTAAGACCGTTGCTTACGTTGATTGCAGCCGATATGTTCGGAGCAGAATTGGACGATGCTGCCAATGTTGCAATGGCTGTGGAGTTGGCACATAACTTCACATTGCTTCACGATGATATTATGGACGAATCTCCATTGCGAAGAGGCAAACCTACGGTTTATCAAAAATTCGGTATAGATAAGGCGATATTGTCGGGAGATGTGATGTACTCGAAGGCTTATGAGTATTTGCTTCAATCCGACACGAAGAAAATTCCTGCTTTGGTTAAAACGATGACGAGTGTTTTGGTGCAGGTTTGCGAGGGTCAGGCATACGATATGAATTTTGAGCATCGCAGCGATATAACTCAAAAGGAATATATAACAATGATAAGCCTTAAAACGGCAGTGTTATTGGCGGCTTGTTTGAAAATGGGAGCCATAGTTGCCGGAGCGGATAAGAAGAGTATGAATGCACTTAGCGAGTTCGGTTTGTATCTTGGTATTGCGTTCCAATTACAAGACGATATATTGGATTGTTGGAGTAATTTGGCGGAATTTGGTAAGGTTATAGGCAGCGATATAGCGGATAACAAGAAAACAATACTCTTCTTTTCGGCTGTTGAAAAGGCTGATGAGAAAGATATGCAGGAATTGGTTACTTGGTATTTGGAAAAAACGACAGACTTCCAAAAGAAAAAGCAGAGAGTTATCGAATTGTTTGAAAAATACAACGTCAAAGACGATGTCGAGCAGATGATTGGGGCATATACCATTCAGGCGATAGATGCTTTGGACAAAATGGATATTGAAGACGAAAAAAAAGAAAATCTTAGAACTCTTGCGAAGCAATTAATAAATCGTAACAAGTAATTTGCATCAGACAAAACAATAAACAAACAACTGAAAATAATGAATGCTTCGCAAAAAAATTTGAAAGCCGACAATCAATTAAAGGCCTCTGAACTTACTCTTGCAGATGATGGCAGTCTTTACCATATACGATTGTTGCCCGAGCAATTGGCTGAAAATGTAATATTGGTAGGCGACCCTAAAAGGGTTAGTGTTGTCAGTGATTTTTTTGATGAAATAGAGTTCAAGAAAGATAATAGGGAGATTGTTTCGCATACAGGTACGTATAAAGGCAAGCGTATCACGGCAATGAGTACAGGTATGGGCGTCGATAATCTTGATATAGTAATAACCGAACTTGATGCCTGCAAAAACATTAACCTTAAAACTCGAACGATTAATGATAAGCATGTAGCGTTAAATCTTATCCGTTTAGGGACAACAGGAGCTATGCAAAAGGATATGGACATCAATTCTTATATATGTTCAAAATATGTTGTGGGTATTGACGGAATGATGTGGTTTTACGATAGTCGTCAAGGTGTTATGTGTGAAGATTTGCAAAAAGAGTTCGTGAAATTTATGGATTGGTCTTCTCCATTGCCTACACCTTATGCTTGCAAAGCCAATGACACACTTTTGGAAAAGATTGCCTTTGATATGCCGAAGGGAATAACGATAACAGCTCCGGGATTTTATGGTCCGCAAGGTAGAATGATACGTCTGCCACTTAGAGATAACACGATAAATGAGAAATTACCGAGGTTCTCTTTTGATGGTTACAAGGTAACAAACTATGAAATGGAGACATCATCATTGTATTGCCTTGCACAAAACTTAGGACATAATGCCATTACGATTTGCAACGTTGTAGCCAACCGAGAGCAGGGAACATTCGCAAAGGATTATCATCAATCGATGAGTCGGCTGATAGAAACGGTGTTGAATAGAATTTGATTGTTTTTTTGACGCGTAAAAATGAAACACAAACTGCATAAAGTATTAAGAATTGTATTTTGCTTGCTGTTGATAGCGATAGTAACTTGTTGTTCAAAGAAAGGAAAACAACCATTGGACGTAACAATTCCCGTTGATACCATGGCAAGCATCATACGTGATATGCAAAAATCCGAATATATGCTTTCGTCAATAGATAAGGATTCGGTGGATTATCAAAGCGTGAAATCCGATTACGCAATCTCTATATTAAAACACTATAAAACGGATTTGGAAACCTATCGCCACGATTTGAAAATTTATTTTCAAGACGAAAAAACTATGAAAGTGATTTTGGAAAAAGCAATGCAGTAATTATTAAAATCGGGTGAGTAATTAGCAAAATAATGTGAGAGACTGATAAAATAGTGTTAATGATTAATTTATTGGTTATTAAAACTAATTTGAATAAAACTGAATATATATAGATACGAAATATTACAACCATTATGTTAGTAAAGACATTCGGAAGCGCAATACAGGGAATAATAGCAACGACAGTAACGGTTGAGGTGGCTGTTGAGCAGGGAATAAATTTTTTCTTGGTCGGTTTGCCTGATAATGCTGTCAAAGAATCCCAACAACGAATTTCTTCCGCCTTGAATAGTTACGGCTATCGAATACCGGGTAAGAAAATAATAATCAATATGGCTCCTGCCGACATTAAAAAAGAGGGCAGTGCGTATGACCTTACCATAGCCGTAGGTATATTGGCTGCAAACGAGCAAATAACTGATGCCGACAGGTTGAAAGAATATCTTATCATGGGAGAATTATCCTTGGACGGCACTTTACGTTCCATAAAAGGGGCGTTGCCGATAGCGATGCAGGCAAAGAAAGAGGGTTTTAGGGGATTTATTCTTCCAAAGACCAATGCCAAAGAAGCAGCAATCGTTCAAGGATTGGACGTCTTGGGTGTGGATAACATAATGCAGGTAATAAATTTCTTTAACGGTTCTGAAACAATCGAGAAAGAGGTTATAGATATTGAAAAAGAATTTGAGAAAGGTCTTGAAAGTTATGACTTGGATTTTTCGGACGTTAAAGGACAGGAAAACATCAAGCGTGCAATGGAGGTTGCGGCAGCAGGTTCGCATAATGTGTTGCTTATCGGGGCTCCGGGAAGTGGTAAGACCATGCTTGCCAAACGACTGCCGAGTATATTGCCACCACTGACGTTGGAAGAGAGTCTTGAAACGACAAAAATCCATTCCGTTGCCGGAAAAATGGGGTCGCGTTCGTCATTGGTAAGTGTAAGGCCTTTTCGCTCGCCACATCATACTATAAGCGACGTTGCATTAGTCGGTGGAGGGGCATACCCACAGCCGGGCGAAATATCACTTGCCCATAACGGGGTATTATTCTTAGATGAGTTACCTGAATTTAAGCGTACCGTTTTGGAAGTTTTGCGACAGCCGATGGAGGAACGTGTGATAACCATATCACGAACTAAGCAAACTACGGAATATCCCGCATCTTTTATGCTTGTTGCGGCAATGAATCCATGTCCTTGCGGATATTACAATCACCCAACTGTTCCTTGTACATGTAGTCCGGGAGCGGTGAGTAGATATATGGGAAAGGTAAGCGGGCCATTGTTGGATAGGATAGATATTCAGATTGAAGTAGTGCCTGTTCCTTTCAAGGAGTTATCTGATAAACGTGTAGGGGAGAGAAGCGAAGAGATACGCCAGAGGGTTGTTGCGGCAAGGAGAATACAAAAAGAGAGATTTGCGGGACTTGAAAACATTCATTGCAATGCTCAAATGACACCAAAACTTATGAAAGAGTTTTGTGCTATAAGCGAACAATCCTCCAATCTGCTAAAAAATGCAATGACCAAACTCGGTCTTTCGGCTCGTGCATACGATAGGATTTTGAAAGTGTCAAGAACTATTGCCGATTTGGAAGGAGAGAAAGACATTCAGCCTAATCACATCGCCGAAGCGATAAATTACCGCAGCCTTGATAGAGAAAGTTGGGGCAGATAAACGATTGACAAATTTCTTAATTGTTAAGCGAAAAACGAATAGAGATATTAGAAAATTAGTGTTAATGATTGGTAAAATAATGTTAAACATTAAAAAATTAGTG
>OMYR01000030.1 GCA_900315335.1 uncultured Bacteroidales bacterium | reverse complement strand
TTTCCGAAAAAACCTTGCATCAATGTGCAACGCTCGTTAGACAAGCAAATTGCATTATTTTAATTTTCGTCGAACTCACGTTAAATACTCTGGAAGCGGTAGCAAATTGCGTTGTCCCCGTTGTGGTCGCAAAAGTTTTACCCCTTATATTGACACCCAAACAAACGAAATCCTTGATGAAAATGTCGGCATCTGCGACCATAAAAATTCCTGCGGTTACCACTTTACACCACGAGAATATTTTGGTGCGAGCCACACAGGCAATTATGGCGAAGCCGTGAGGGGAGGTAAGCGAAAAAACACACGCCGCTTTGCGTTAATTGCCCGTGCGGCTCGCACCGGCTCGCACCCACATAAAAAAGAGGAATATTTCCCAAAACATTACAATACCCCTCAACGTCCATTCCAACATTTTGCGAAAAATAATATTAATAATCAGTCAATTAGTGTTAAACATCACCAAAACACCCTTAATAATCAACAACTTAGTGTGCAATATTTCAACAAATCTAAAAACCAAGATATTTCTACAACCAAATTCGTCAGCGAAAAAAATAAAAGACAACAAACAACGAAAAGACAACGCCGAAAGAAAAAAATTAAGTTATTGAAAACTAAAAATATAAATCAAAAAGAGTGTTGAAAATAAAAATTTAATTTTTTTTCTGTAACTTTGCAAAACATAAAATAGTCGTTAGAAAAATGCCAGCAGATAAAAGAGAGAAACATATAGGACAAGTTTTTACACCCGAATATATCGTTCGGCAGATGTTGGATTATGCAGGCTATACGTCAAACGATAAAATTTTACGGAAAAACATCATTGATAACAGTTGTGGCAATGGTGCGTTTTTGGTTCAAATCGTGGAAAGGTATATCCTCTGTGCTTTGAATAACTCGTATTCCAAAGAGGAGATAAAGCACGATTTACAGACATATATTCACGGAATTGATAATGATGTAACGGCTATAAAAGATTGTTTGGACAGATTGAATGCTGTTGCAACAAAATATCATCTATCCGATGTGTCTTGGGATATTGCTCAAAAAGACGCTTTGACGGTGCAGGATTATGACAAACGAATGGATTATGTTGTAGGTAATCCGCCGTATGTCAGGGTGCATAACTTGGAACAGACGTATGATGCTGTGAAAACATTTAACTTTGCCCAAGGCGGTATGACTGATTTGTACTTGGTTTTTTTCGAGATAGGTTTTCAGATGCTCAATGAAAACGGAGTTATGTGTTATATAACGCCTTCATCATGGTTACATAGCGTTGCTGCTGCCAATATGCGAAACTATATATTACAACGAAAGAATTTGGTTTCATTGACGGATTTGGGACATTTTCAGCCTTTTAACGGCATAACGGCATATACTCTTATATCGTTATTTTCCAAAAATGTCTGTTCAAAAGAATTTGACTATTATACGTTTGATACAAGGAGTTTGAAAAGAACATTTGTTTCAAAGTTAAGTTATGATGATGTGTTGGCAGATGATTGTTTCTATGTGGATAGAAAAGAAAATTTGTCAGTGCTTAGGAATGTAAAAACTAAGACATACAAAAAGTATGTGAGAGTGAAAAACGGCTTTGCAACTTTGGCGGACAAGAGTTTTATCGGCAAGGATATTCCTGAAACATTCATCACCATTCCGATAATAAAAGGTTCGACAAGCAGATGGTCAAAGGCGTTGTTTCCTTACGATAAAGAGGGAAAGCCATTGCCAGAAAGTATTATTTTCTCAGACCCTGTGCTCAAAGAACATTTTGAAAAAGAGAAAGCAAACATTTTGAAGGGTAAATCGGAATATAGCGGCTGGTATTTGTATGGGCGTTCTCAGGCTTTGGGTGATGTGTGGAAACCAAAGATAGCGATTAATTCTTTGGTGCGAACGGCTGATGATTTGAAAATAGAACTTGTGCAAGAGGGGTCTGGAGTGTATAGCGGGCTTTATATTATAGGCGATATAGATATAAATACGGCAAAGAATGTGCTAAGGAGCGAAGAATTTATAGATTATGTTAAATGTATTAAAAAGTATAAAAGTGGAGGCTATTATACGTTTAACACAAAAGATGTGGAACAATTTCTTAATTATAAACTAAGCAGTATAAAAAACAATGAACAATCAGGGTTTTATCAAAGTCATATCCAATTCGTTTGAAGAATTTCTTAAATCGGGTACATCTCGTAGTACGATGAAATTAAAACCATTACATGGTGCTATTGCTAAAGATATTGCAGAGCGGTTGGGTAGCGATTATTCAGTGTTTTCAATGGGCTACGAAAATGTAAAAGAACAGCTTATTCAAGGTCGTTATATTGATAAAAGGGTGGATATAACCATAAAACAAAAAGAAAAATCCGTTTGTGGTATAGCCGTAAAATTTATTATGCAGAACTATTCGCAGAACTCAAATAATTATTTTGAAAATATGTTGGGAGAAACTGCAAACATAAGAGCAAATAAATGTCCGTATTTTCAAGTTTTCATTATATTGGATAAATTGCCTTATTACAATAGAAGCAAAGAGATAACCAAATGGGAAACATTCTCGGAGCATAATATAGAAAAGTATTTGACACTTTCAAAGGACAATATCGAAACATTTTATCATACACCAAACAAAACTCTTATCTATGTGGTGCATATCCCCGATAACGGAGAATTGCGAACGCAGGACGATTATATTGCGTACTATAAGAATAACTTACAGATGACGCTTTCAAGTGCACAATACGATAAGTTTGACGATGCCGTTATTTTGAACGATTATGAGGCGTTTATAGATAAGGTATATCACACCATAAAGGCATTGTAAATACAAATCCCAAAAAAGGTTTTTGTATTTTTTGGACAATACAAATAATATGTTTTATCAGAGCAAGTTAAAACAGTTCATCGAATGTGATTTTAGTGAAATCGTCGATAACCATATCGGCTTTGCCTTGCAAATCACTTTTGGGATAACTCGTTGATAAGGCGATAACTCTCATTCCAGCCAGCTTTGCGGCTTCTATGCCTGCCAAAGAATCCTCGAAAACAACACAATTACGTACATCTACACAGCATAACTCGGCGGCTTTAAGATAACAGTCGGGCGAAGGCTTGGAATGCTTTATATCGTCCGAAGTAATCATTAATGGAAAATATTGCTTTATCTCGGGGCGGGAAACAAAGACATTGTGCATCTTGTCTTTCTTTGACGAAGTTACAAGACAAATCTTTTCATTACGACTTATAAGCATACGGATAAACTTCTCTGCACCATTGATATATTGAAAAGTCATCTGCTTTTCCATACTTTTTAACTCGCAGACAATCTTTTGCTGTATTGCTTCATTTGGGAAAAATTCTTGGAAAATATCTTTTAATCCACGCCCTTTAATCTTCATTTCCAAATCCTTTACATCGCCACGAAAAGTCTTGCCTTGTTTTGCCCAAAAGTCGGTATAAAAATGTTCGGTGTCAAAGATAACTCCGTCCAAATCGAAAAGTATTGCCCTGTCTGTCATCGTTTTTGTTCGTTTTATAGGTTCGTTATGATTTATTACAATATCACTAAATTTTTTTAATTTTTAATTAAAAAACCTTCAATCGCACCCGCGTTATTTGCCTGTGTGGCTCGCACCCCCCCCCTCACGGCTCTGCCATATTTGTTCGTGCGAGTCGCATTAGTAATATCCTTGTCGGTTGCGGAAATCGTTACGTTTTTCGTATTTAAGGTCTTGAAGCATCGAGGCCTTGACATTTATAGTAAAATTCCAACCCTTGCGGTAGCCGAGAGGGACCCAGTTAAATCGCAATTCCCAGCAATGCAAATCACGATAGAAATCAAGGGATGTATAAGTAAAGTCTTTGTTTATAAAATCATAACCGGTACGAAAACCTACCTTCCAATTGTCGGTGATAGTTACGTTTCCCGTTGCACAGAGCGTCGCCGAGAGATTGGTGTTATAGCCGGCTATGGCAACAATATAATTGCTAAGACGTGAATAGTTGGCACTGAGGTTCAAATCCCAAGGCACGGAAAAATCAACTACATCGGGTAATGTCTCCAAGTTATTGACAAATGGAGAGTATTGCATCTCGGAGGGTGATATTGTCTGGTCTTCGGTCGTCTTGCTTTTGGAGTTCAGTCGCCACGATAAAGAGAAATTCCATTGGGAGGATTCGCGAGTAAAGAGTTTATGTTTTTTGTCGAACAGCAATTGGTTGGTTACACGGTTGTTTTCGTCCAACACGTATGGAGTAAAGGACGATGAATAATTGACCACAAGACGTTTAAGCAGCGTTGTACGAGCCGATAAACGTAAGGGTTGCCAATTACAAGAATCTTTGGCAAGGTCGTAACCTGTGGATATGGAAAAGTTTTCCAAAAGGATAATCTTCTGTGTCCCTGTTATGGTGTCGGAAGAGGATTTGACTTTCATCTCCAAAGAGTTGTTGATAGCAAAAGATATAACTCCGCTTTTACCGGACGGAGGTGAGCCGAATACTCCGTCTTCTGTTTTACTATAAAAGACTTTGTTGCCGTCCTTGTCTATGTAGTAGTCGTAAAATCCGAGCGAAGGAGAAGAGAAATCGGGAGTAAAGGTAAAACTCAATGTAGGGTTGATAACATGTCTTAGAGCTGTTATAAAACCTTTCTTGAAGACGAACATACCATAAATTCTTGTGTTGAGTGAGGACGAAAAACTTGCGTCTCTGTTTGCCGTAAAACCGAATGTCGTATCTTTATCCACCAAGCCTGTTTGTTCGTTATAGGCTTTGTGTATGGAGGAAAGATACCACCTTTCGTTGTAGTTTATTGAGTTTGTCCAAGTGATGTATTTCAGGACTTTGGTGCTTAGTTGAACTGGGATATAATGTTGAATGCCGTTGCTCATCTTCTTGAAAATATCGGAAGAGAATAGCAGCGAATCGTAGGTGTTTATATTGTTGGTCAAACTCATTCTATATGCTATCGTGATGTCTTCGTACCATTTGCTTTTGCCTTTGGCAGTCTTGCGTTTGAATGGGTGGAACTGCGAAGAAGAAAGGGTTATGGACGGCAAAGAAAGGGATATGTATTTGGTGTTGGCATTGTAACTCTCACCTAAGTTGGCAGAGAAATTCCAGTTTTGTCCGAACCTTGTGCTGAATGCAATGGAGGATGTTGTGGTGTTGTTGAAATAGTCATTGACCGAGTAAGCGTTTTGGTTGTACTTGCCGCTGACAAGATTGACCGAAGCCGAAAAGGTACGATAAGGGTGGGCTTTGGAGTCTTGGGAGTGATTCCATTGAATTTTGAAGTCTTGGGAAGAAGAGTAAGTGTTGGTGTTTTTCAAGCCTGAATGGTTGTCCTCGAAACGAACGAGGATATTACCTTTGTATTTATAGCGTTTGACGTAGGAACTTCTCGCGTTTATGGCATAGGACAGATTTGTGTAAATATCGCCTTGCAGAGCCAAATCAATATGGTCGTTGATAGCGAAGTACCAGCCAAGATTACGCAGATAGTAGCCTCTATTGGACGCATAGCCGTATGTAGGCATAAGCAGTCCGCTTTTCTGTTCTTTGGTAAAAGGGAAATAAGCGAAAGGCAAGCCTACGGGTAGGGGTATCCCCATAAGTTCAACGCCTATCGGGCCTGTGATTATCTTGTCGTTGGTGATTATCTCGGCTTTGGAGAAAGTAAATCCGTAGTGTGGGTGGTCTTTGTCGTCGCAGGTCGTGAATATTCCGTCTCGAACGAAGAGAGTTTTGTCGTCCATTTTCTTAATCTTGTTGCCGTGCAGAAACATCTCGTCTTGCGAAGTGAACATACCGTTGATTATACCCTTGCCGTTGTCGGTATTGTAGGTAATGGTTTTGCTGGAATATTCCGTTCCGTTTTCCGAAAAAACAGGGTATTGGCGCAAGGAATCGGGCAAAGTGTCGCAAAGACCGGTGGCGTGGAGTACGGTTGAATCGAAGTTGATAGATATAAAACCGCTCGAAAGTTCTATTTTGTCTTGTTTGACATTGCTTTTGTTGTAAAGATACACGTTTTTGGAGTCCAAATCAAAGAAAATAGAGTCTTGTGCTTTGTAATCTATACGTTTTTTTACTTTCTTGGAATTAGTTATGATGCGTAAGGTATCGGGAGAAGTTATTGTGTCATTGGTTGCAGAAGTGTCGGCAGAAAAATGAGCGTAAAAATGTGATTGCTCTGCATTTACAACGCAAAAACAAAGCACCGAAAGGATAAAGACAAACGTCTTAACCAAAAAAATATTTACTTTATTGACCTTAATCAACCGCTATAAAATTAAAAATTTGTACCTTTGCAACAAATTTGCAAATTTAAGTTTTTTTTTAATAACAGCATAATCTAAATGTACAAACAGAGGCGATTTTTCTTGAAAATTGTGTTTATCGTAGGTCTTTTTATGGCTTGCACGATAGGTTTTGCACAGCAGGGTGCCAATGTTTTCGACAAGATTGTGATTGACGCAGGACACGGTGGCAACAAGCCCGGTGCGATAGGTTCAAAGTACAAAGAAAAAGATATAACTCTTGATGTCGCGATAAAACTCGGCAAACTGATAAATCAAAATCTTAACAGCGTCAAAGTGTATTATACAAGGGTTATAGACCAAGATATAGATTTATATAAACGCTCTTCGATAGCCAATCAAATCAGTGCCGATTTGTTTATTTCCATACATTGCAACTCCTCAACTTCCAAAGCGGCAGGAGGTGTTGAGACTTATGCTATGGGATTGGGTAAGAGCGACCGTAATCTTGAAGTGGCAAAGAAAGAAAACGCCGAGATTTTGACCGAAAACAACGCTTTGCAGAATTACGAAGGTTTTGATGCAGATGCTCCCGAGACGGATATACTTATGTCGTTGTATCAGAGTGCATATTTGAATAATTCGTTGGATTTTGCTTCAAAACTTCAAACGCAGTATCAGAAATTCGTGCCGTTTAGAAATCGTGGAGTACATCAAGCCAATTTCGTTGTGTTGTGGAAAGCCGCCATGCCCGCCATACTTACCGAGATAGGTTTTATTTCCAACACAAAAGAAGAAGAATATATAGGCAGCGAATATGGTCAATGGGTTATTGCGTCGTGTATTTTTAGGGCGATATGCGAATATAGAAACAAGGTGGATAACCTTAAAGAGAAAATTCCAGAAATAGAAACTCTTATTCCACAAGATGTGCAGGCAAGAGAAAAAGCCCGTACGCAGTATTTGGCAGAAAAGAAAGCCGAACAAGAACAAAAAGCCAAAGAAAAGGCTCAGCAAGACAGTATCGCCAATCATCAGGTAAATCTTTCGCCCAAAGACTCCATACAGACCATTCAAAAGTCGGGAACAGAGGTTGTTTATAGGGTTCAGTTTATGTCGTCTCCCACTCGTTTGAATAAATCGGACGGACGATTAAGTGGTTTGGAAGATGTGTTTGCATATCAAGACAAAGGAGCGTGGAAATATACGGCGGGAGTGTTTGCAACTCAAAAAGAAGCGTTGGATTATTTGAAAAAGATTAAAGAAAAGTATGCCGATGCTTTCGTTGTGGCGTTCGATAACGGCAAGCGCATATCTATGGTGGAAGCCCAAAGACTTCAAAAAAATAAAAACATCAACAAACCGTCTCAATCGGACACTTCGACCAAATAAGACAAAAAACAAGACAAAGCAACAACATAGATATCATATAGCGCTAAGATTAAAAACATATAACACTGTAATTAAAACAGATTAGAAAGAGAAAACAAATATGAAAATAAGAAATGAAATTCAGATAGGTATCGTTGGATTGGTTACCATTGCGATATTGTTTTTTGGTATCAAGTTTCTCAAAGGTAGCGACTTATTGTCTTCATATAAATCTTATTATTCGATATACGACAATGTGAGTGGAATGCATGAGAGTTCCTATATATATGTCAATGGCTTAAAAGTAGGTTATATCAAGGAAATAGAACCTATGGATAAAATCAACAAAAGGTTTTTGGTTGAGATAGCCGTAGAAAAAGATGTAGAGATACCGAAGGATAGCAAACTCGTTGTGTTTTCCGACGGATTGTTGGGCGGTAAGGCATTGAGGATAGATGCAGGCACATCGACACAAATACTTGCTAAAAACGATACTATTGCAGGTATTATAGAGGACGGACTTATGGACGCTTTGTCCTCGAAAGTCAATCCGATTATGAGTGATTTGTCTTCGGTTGTCAAACGTATCGATACTCTTTCGGCTTCATTGAACAACACTTTTAACGCCCAAAATCAAGAAAACATTCGTCAAACTCTTGAAAATATAAACAAAGCGAGCAAGAAACTTGACCATATAGTCCTTAATGCAGATGATTTGATAGCCAAAGACAAACAAAAACTTGACAGAATAATAACGAATATTGAGTCTGTTACCGAGAATTTGGTAGCGATAAGCGAGAATATAGACAAGAATAAGATAGCAAATGTTATCGATAATGTCAATTCATCGTTAGTTGCATTGAACAGCGTTTTGGTTAAAATAGAGAACGGAGAAGGTAATCTTGGCTTGCTTGTAAATGATGATAAACTGTATCGTAACCTTAACGAAAGCACTCAAAAACTTAATGCTTTGATAGAAGATATTAAGCAAAATCCAAAGAAATATATCAACGTTAAAGTCTTTTAACAGATTTTTAACGTAGCAGCGAACAAATCTTATAAAATCCATTAAGCATTTGGTTCAATCCAATCGCCGTCGGTTTTGATAATGTTTATAAGTTCGTTAATGGCGATGTCTTCGGGTATGTGGTCTTTGACAAGTATTTTGCCTCTGTAAAGATTTACCGTGCCATTGCCGTTGCCGATGTATCCGTAATCTGCATCGGCCATTTCTCCCGGTCCATTGACAATACAACCCATAACGGCAATTTTCAATCCCTTCAAATGCGAGCAAGCACTTTTAACCTTTTCAAAAGCAGCTTCAATATCATATTTTGTTCTGCCACAAGAAGGGCAAGCCACAAATTCGGCTTTGTAATGTTCTATGCCAAGGGCTTGAAGAATATCTTTGTCCAAAGGATTTTGCTTATCAAGAGTTTTTATTTTGTTTTCCAAAAGATTTAAGGCATTTTGTGCTATATAAGCGGTCTCGGAATTTGGATTATCGTTAATTGAAACGATTTGTTGAGCCACAGGTATTTCGTTTTCGGGCTTTTCGGTAAGAGAGACTCGTATCGTGTCGCCGATACCTTGTAATAGCAGAGGAGCAATGCCACATATGCTTTTTATTCTGCCGTCCGCTCCGTTGCCCGCTTCGGTAACGCCTAAATGTAAAGGATAATACATATTTTCGTCTTGCATTTTCTTTACCAACAGTTTATTTGCCTGGTACATAACCCTGACATCGCTTGCTTTCATTGAAACAACTATCTTGTCAAAGTTCATATCCTTGAACATACGTAGAAATTCCATTGCACTTTCAGCCATAGCCAAAGGAGTGTTGCCATATTTATATAAAATTCTTTCACTCATAGAGCCGTGATTGACACCTATACGAATTGCCGTTGAATGTTTCTTGCAAATATCTATAAGCGGAAAAATATTGTCTTTGGCTTTGTTCAAAATATCCTCATAATCCTTTTCCGTCATACCTTCGTGCCATTTTCTATCCACGTAATTACCGGGGTTTATACGTATCTTCTCAACGTTGGCGGCAGCAATCTCGGCGGCTTTGGGATTGAAATGAATATCGGCTACAAGAGGAACGTTGATGTTTTGTTTCAACAGTTCGTTTTTAATGTTATAGAGGTTTTCGGCTTGTGTAATATCCGCTGAGGTTATACGTACCATTTGGCAGCCTTGTGCGACCAATCTTTTAGTTTGGCTGACTGTTGCATCAGTGTTTAACGTGTCTGTATTAGTCATTGATTGTATTACAACCTTGTTACCACCTCCGATAACGATGTTTCCTACTTGTACAGCATTGGATTTATTCATTTCTTTCAAAGTTTTTAGGTAAATAAACGTTTGCAAAATTACAATTTTTTTCAACATCCAAACATTATACATTAATTCAACCACAATAAAATGTATTAAATTTGCAATCCGCAATAACATTCTTATAGGTATGGAAATAAAAAACATAACAATCATAGGTAAAGGCAATGTGTCGGAGCATTACTTTTCCATAATGAGTTCAAAGCACTTGAATTGCAAACAAATAAGTTCAAGAGAGGTGTTCGATTTCAAGGATTTGGATTGTGATTTGATTATTCTTGCCGTGAAAGACGAGGCGGTGGATAGCGTTATAGACCGTATAGCTTTGCAGTTCGCCGATAGGTTGCCGTTAAAAGCAATCGTAACACATACTTCGGGATTTTTATCTACGGACAACCTTCAAAAGATTGCAAGTGATTACGGCTCTTTTTATCCTTTGCAGACTTTGAAGAAAGGTGTTGATATAGATTTTTCAAAAGTTCCTTTATGCACTTGGGCTTCTACCGATTGGGCAGACAAGAGTTTGGAAGTTTTAGCGAAGAAACTTTCAAACATTCATTACAATCTTACGGACAATCAACGCAAAACCCTTCATTTGGCAGCTGTTTTTGCAAATAATTTCACCAACCATCTGTTCGGTATAGCCAAAGAAATACTTAATAAGGATGATATTGATTTCAGCATATTGTATCCTTTGATGGATAGAACGCTTGAAAGCGTTAAAAACAATAATCCCTTTGATATTCAGACGGGGCCTGCGTATAGGAACGAAACTTCTATAATGCAGCAACACAAAGACCGTTTGAACGATAACGACAAGGCGATTTATGAGGTTTTGAGCAAAAGTATACAAAGGCGGAATATCAATACCGATTGAGCAAAAAAGCAAGACAATAGGATAAGGTATAATGAATTAAGCAAAAGAAAATAATAAAAGTATATGAAAAACATAGTTGTTTTAACAGGTGCAGGCATATCGGCTGAAAGCGGAATACAGACGTTCAGGGATTCCAACGGATTGTGGGAAAATTATCGTGTGGAGGACGTTGCCAATTACGATTCGTTTGATAAGGATGCGGAATTGGTTACAAAATTCTATAACGCAAGACGTCGTCAATTGACAACGGCGATGCCTAACGAGGGACATAAACAATTGGTGCGTTTGGAGAAAGATTTCAATGTTACTATTGTTACACAAAACATCGACGACTTGCACGAAAGAGCCGGTAGCAAGAATGTGATACATCTTCACGGAGAACTGACCAAGGCTTGCAGTGTTGATGACAAGGAGGAAATTTACAATATAGGTTATCACGATATTACTCCTTTTGATGTGGATAAAAACGGGAAGATGTTGCGACCTTTCATTGTTTGGTTCGGAGAAGCAGTGCCGATGATTGAACCTGCAATTGAGAAAATTCAACAAGCGGACTATCTTATAATAATAGGAACATCGTTGGTCGTTTATCCTGCCGCAGGATTGAGAAATTATGCTCCGAAGAATTGCAGGACATATCTTATAGATCCCAATAAGCCGCAGGCCGATTTGTCAAACATAACTTTCGTTCAACAGAAAGCCACAATAGGGGTTAAACAAGTTGTTGATGAGATTTTAGCCCAAATGGACGATAAAGATATTGCGGAGTAAAAAAATAATCGTAACTTTGCATACTTGTTTCAAGGGCGTTTTACGTCAAGAGTGTTATTTTTATATATTGAAAGATAATTAGATGAATGTATATATAGAAACCTACGGCTGTCAGATGAACCAAGCCGATAGCGGTATTGTGGCAAAGGTATTGAAACAAAGCGGATACAATCTTGTCCAATCGCAAGACGATGCCGATATAATACTGATAAATACTTGTGCTGTAAGGGATAATGCAGAAAAACGTATTCATAATAGAGTACATGATTTGCAAGGAGCAAAGAAAAAGAAACCCCACTTGAAGATAGGCATAATAGGTTGTATGGCTGAGCGGTTGAAAGATTCGCTGATTAACGATGATAAGGTGGATATTGTGTGCGGTCCCGATTCTTACAGAAAGATAGACGAATTGGTTAAGCAAAGCGGTGCGATAGATGTGGAGTTATCCGAACAGGAAACGTATGAAGACATCGTGCCGATAGAACTTGAAAGCGACGGCATTTCGGCGTTTATCTCCATTATGAGAGGTTGTGAGAATTTCTGTACTTATTGCGTTGTGCCATATACAAGAGGTAAGGAGAGAAGCCGCTCGCCACAGAGTATAATCGAACAAGCAAAGAAACTTTTTGAGCAAGGTTACAGAGACATAACCCTATTGGGGCAGAATGTCAATTCATATAAATACAACGAGAACGGTAAGGATGTTAGATTTGCGGAACTATTGCTTAGAGTGGCGGACATTAATCCTTTGCTGAGGGTAAGATTTGCTACTTCTCACCCAAAAGATTTGAGTGTGGAGTTGGTTGAAGCCATTGCTGCGAAACACAATATATGCAAGTATATTCATCTTCCTGTTCAGTCGGGTAGCGATGTTATGCTCTCAAAGATGAATAGAAAATACACTTCCGATGAATATTTGAAGAAAATAGAACTTATAAGAGAAAAAATACCTGATTGTGCGATAAGTACAGACGTTATAGCAGGCTTTTGCGGAGAGAGTTTGGAAGACCATGAAAAGACTCTTGAAATGTTTAAGAAAGTCAAATACGATTCGGCATATATGTTCAAGTATTCCGACCGTCCGGGAACGGTTGCTCACAAGCGTTTTGAGGATAATATAGACGAAGAAGAGAAAGTACGTAGATTGCAACAAATCATAGACTTGCAAAGAGAATTATCGCTTCAAAGCAATCAAAAAGATGTCGGCAAGACTTTTGAGGTATTGGTGGAGGGAGAAAGCAAAAGAGATAAAACAAAACTCTTCGGCAGAACGTCTCAAAACAAAGTCGTCATATTCGATAAAGAAGACAACAAAAAAGGCGATTATATAGACGTGAAGATAGATAGTTGCACTTCTGCCACTCTTTTTGGGAAAAAATTATTGTAAATTAGTGCTTTATTGTAAATAAATGTGTAACTTTGCAGTCTCAAATAAATGAATGTAATGGTTTCATTAATCGGTAAACGCATTATAATGATTGGAAAAATAGATAGTGGAACGAAATGAATGATAAGTGTTGTTTTTGTAACAGATAAAATGAATATAAAATGAACAGAATGAAAAGATTTTTTGGACTTCTATGGGTTATTGTTTTGTTGGCATCTTGTACATCGCATAAGAATTTGGTGTATTTCCAAAATGATGAATTGGACGGTAATGTGCCTGCTGAACAGAAATATACATATAATGACGGGGCGGACAATTCTTCTCCCGAATACAAGTTGCAGCCACACGATATGCTTTATATTCAAATATCTTCTTCGATGGACGAGGATATGAGCAGATTGTTTTCGGGCAGTACGGCTAATAACAGTTATTATTCCCAAACATCGGAAACTGGAATATACCTTAACTCATACGAGATAAATGATGAAGGAATATTGACCTTGCCGGTTGTAGGGGATATGAATGTTATGGGTTTAACGGTTGATCAGGTCAAAGAAAAAATACGTATCAAAGCCGAAGAATATTCCAAAGGTGTTGTGGTTGTTTGCAGAATGGTAACTTTCAAAATCAAAGTTACGGGTGAAGTCAATAGACCGGGAATATACACGTTTTATCAACCGAGTGTAACAATCTTTGATGCTTTGGCAACGGCAGGAGATTTGACTTATTACGGCAATCGTGCAAAGGTAAGAGTTGTTAGAAAGAATGCCAACGAAGATTTGGTTTATACATTGGACGTAAGAAAGTTCTCGGTTTTGCAAGACCCTAAATACTATTTGCGTCCTGGTGATATTGTGTATGTCGAACCTAATAAGAGTACCAAAGGATTGGTTCATATATCACAACCTATGTCGCTTATAACATCTTCATTGTCTATCATAACATCGACCATAGCGATTATTATGGCTTTCAAAAAATAAATTTAATTATACAAAACGAAAAACATTAGAAGAGTAAATTATGGAGACTCAAAATACTAATATCAATTCGTCGTTAGAACAGAACGAAGTCGATAATCAGATAAATTTATTGGAAATAGCCTATAAGATGCTTGGCAAATGGTATTATTTTGCCGTTGCCGTTGCTGTTGCACTTATCATTGCGTTTATCGTAAATAGATATTCCGTACCGAAGTATGAGGCCTCTACGACAATCCTTATCAAGACCAACAAGGATATGATGAGTAACTTGGAGACCTTTGGTGGTATGATGTCAAAGACAAGTACGCAAGACCTTCAAAATGCTTTGGGAACATTGAAATCCAACACCACAATGAAGCGTGCCATAAAGACAATGGGGCTTTACTGTGATTATTATCAGAAAAAACATCTTAGAAACATAGATATTTATCAAGATACTCCGTTTGAGGTTGTCTTGGACGAGGCTCAACCGCAACCTACGGAGATTATGATGAAAGTTGATTTGGATAATGCCAACTTTTGTTACATCTCACATAAAGCAATGGAAAATGTTCCTGTGTATGATTATATAGAAGATATAACTTTGGACAAATCTGTCAATATACCGCAACGTAAGAAAGAAAAGATTACTTACGGTCAATGGTATTCAAAGGACGGAATGAAATTCAAAATCATATTGAAAGACGGTTGGAAAAAAGAATATGCCGGCAACGATTATTCTTTCAAGATTAACAATATGGACATTATGGCTAAATTGCTTAGCACTGTCGATATAACGATGATGGATAAGGAATCGTCCATATTGGACGTTAAATTACGTCATTCCAATCCTAAGAAAGCGGTGGATTTCGTCAATATGATTTGTAAGATATATATTGACCAGACATTTGAAGAAAAGAACTATTTGAATGTTGCGACAATTAATTTTGTAAATACGCAGTTGGCTTCCATTGGCGATTCTCTTTCGACAGCGGAGGCAAGAAAAGAATCTTTCCAACAGTCGAGTAACACGTTAAACCTTACAAACGACGGGCAATATCTTTACACTCGTACCAATGAATTGCAAACTCTTAAAGCCGAAGAATACACAAGAAACGAATACTATTCTTATTTGGCGGACTATTTGAACAAATCCGATATTGATGAAGGTGTTGCTTCTCCTTCGGCAATGGGTGTTAATGACCCGGTGTTAAACAAATTGATTGAGGCGTTGTCCGAAGCGATAGTGGAACACAAGACGGCTGTCGATAAACGTACGGAAAAAAACCCTAAGACAAAGGAATTACAGATAAGAATAGAGACACTTCGCAAACAAATATCGGAGAGTTTGAAGAACTTGAAAAAAGTTTCCGATATGAATATGCGTGAGTTGCAAAGACAACAGAACGTGTTGCAGGCTCAAATAGACAAATTGCCTTCAACGGAAAGAAGTATGATAAACTTGGAGCGTCAGTTCAGATTCAACGACGAGATATATACTTTCTTATATCAGAAACGTTCGGAAGCCGAAATAGCAAAGAACGCTGCACTTCCTGACCATAAGATTATAGACAAGGCGTGGAAAGCCAACAAGGTCTCACCAAAGTCGGCGATGAATTATCTTGTTGCGTTGTTGTTGGGATTATTGGTTCCGGGTGCGTACATATTCATTCGCTATATGACTAATGATGTTGTTGAAACGAAAGACGACGTAATAAAAATCACAAATACTCCTATTATCGGATATATTCCGCGTATTCCTGCCGAAGAAGATAAGAAAGTTGTATTTGGCAGACCTCGCAGTTATTTTACGGAAGCCTATCGTGCGGTCAGAACCAATATTAATTTCATTCTTAAAACATCAACCCCTAAGGCAGAGGGCGGAAAAGTTGTCTTGGCAACGTCGGCTGTTCCTAACGAGAGCAAGAGTACAACATCATTCAACGTTGCAAGTGTTTTCGCCTTGTCTGGCAGTAAAACCTTGTTGGTTGAATACGATTTAAGAAAGCCTCGTTTGGCAAATGAATTGGACTTGGATACGGTAAAAGGTATTTCTTCTTATTTTATCGGAGCGGTTAATATAAACGATGCAATCCAACAGAGCGGTTTTGATAACTTGGATATTTTGGCCTCAGGTCCTGTTCCGCCTAATCCAAGCGAGATAATTAGCTCCGATAAGAATAAAGAATTGATTAAAGAACTTAGAAAACGTTACGATTACATAATCATAGACACTCCTCCGATAAGTTTGATTTCCGATGCGAAAGTATTGGCACAAGATGCCGATGTTGTGTTGTATCTTGTTCGTTTGGGTATTACTTCACGCCGTATGCTTAAAGAAATTATTGCCGAAATGGAACAGAGTGAAGTCAAACCAAACATTGTGATAACCAATATCGACAGCAATGTTCAGCGTTATGGTTATGGTAAGGGCTATCGCTACGGCAGCGGCTACTACGGTAACAGTTATTATGGCAACTACTATGGCGACAAGGAAGAATATCAAACCTCCGACAGGCGTAGGGGGGGGATTTAGAGGATTAGAACAAACCCCTGAGAACTAATATATCAGCCTGTCTTTGCGAGCGGCAGGGACGGGCTTTTTCGTTTTATAACAACATAGACAAATCAAATTATCGTGCAGCGGCATTGTAATATTCCCATATTTATTCCACAAAAGGCTTGTCCCCATCAGTGTATTTACTGCAACCAACGTTATATAAGCGGACACCAAACCGCCCCAACCCTTGATGAAGTCAAGCGTACGATAGACACTTATCTTACATCGCTCTCCGAAGCGACCGATGTCCAAGTTGCTTTCTTCGGTGGCACTTTCACCGGGCTTGACTTGCAAGAACAAAAAGATTATTTGCAAGTTGTCAAAACCTATATCGATAACGGACAAATTCAATCGGTTCGCCTTTCCACCCGTCCCGATTATATCGATTGCGAAGTCTTGGATTTGTTGAAAGAGTATGGCGTCAAAGATATTGAACTCGGAGCGCAGAGTTTGGACGATGAGGTACTGAGTTTCTCTCAGCGGGGTCATACCGCTTCGGATGTAGAGAAAGCAAGCGACCTGATAAAAAGTTACGGCTTTGATTTGGGTTTGCAGATGATGATAGGACTTCCCAAAGACACATTGCCAAAAAGCATTGCCACCGCCGAGAAAATAATCTCATTGGGTGCTGTCTCCACAAGGATTTATCCCACATTGGTCATAGACCGCACGCCACTTGCCACCCTTTATCGACAAGGCGAATATAAGCCTTTGGATATACAGACGGCTGTTTTGTGGTCTAAGGAAATTTATCAAATGTTTGTTGAAGCGGGCGTAACCGTTTTGCGAGTTGGCTTGCATCCGTCGGAGGATTTGCTTAACGGCAAGGGCTATGTTGCGGGACCTTTCCATGTTTCATTCCTTGAACTTGTCAAAACAGAGATGTGGGCGGACAGATTTGCCGCCTTGCCGCAAGATATAAAGACGATAACGGTTAATCCAAAGGACATCAACTACGCCATAGGCTATAAATCCAAAAACTATAACGCTCTTAAACACCGCTTTCCCTCCATTCGTTTTATTCAAGACAAAAACGTTTTGCAAGACACCTTTTTGGTAAATAGCGATACCGATAATTAATTTATCAATACGACAAACGAATTTGTCGATAATTAAAACAATGCGAATTTCCTTGATTTTTAGTTTTTTTCGTCTCAAACTTTTGGGAAACATCGGTACTCTACGCCCGAGATTGGAAGCCAAAGCGATGAACGACCCGAAAGATGTTGATTTGAAATCGATAACAAAAATCAAATGCGTCTTTTATCCGTCAAAAAGATTGGTGAAACTCCTACAACAAGCCCCGTTGCACAAGCGTTCTTATATGCTCAAAAATATCGAATAATCATTTGTCAGGGTAATAGGTTTAATGGTTTGATATTCATTGATAATTAATTGTTTTTGAAGTATAACGATTTGAAGTTTTTATTTAGTGCTTTGAAGTTTATGAACAGCAGTGCCGAGAAAATTTCTAAATATGCCGGGAAAAAGTATAAACGTGGCTTACAAATTTCTAAACGTGGCTTGAACGTCTCAAATGTTTGGTCAAATATCAGAGCGATGTTTGGTCAAATATCTGTCGGATATATGGTCAAACATCAGAGAGATGTATGGTCAAACTTCTATCACGTTTCAGCCACGTTTATAAATTTGTAAGCCATATTTAGAAATTTATCAGCCACATTTATAAATTTTCTTCAAACAAATAAACATAAAACTCAAACGGATACATGAAAATCTTAAATAAACAAACGAAAAGTTTGGATAAGTAAATAAAAATTAAAATAAAATGTTCAAAAAATTAAAAACACAAAGTTATGGCATTACATTATTATAGAACAAAGAAAATCCTATGGGTTAAAGGCGAAAAGAAAACGCAATACATTGTAAAGCATCGTGTTCAAGGTACATACACCGAAGAGGATATTGCCGAGAAATTAACCAAATCATTGTCAATGGAAGCTCCCGAAGTGCTGTTGCTTATGGACGAATTGGCTGACCAGATAACTTCGGCAGTGCTTAACGGACAGAGTGTCAAGGTAGATGGATTGGGAACTTTTTCGCCTTCGTTGAAAACCAAATCGAACGAAAACCTTGAAGACGTAACTACGGATTCAATCCAAAAGGTTAAAATCAATTTCCGCCCCGATGTGAAACTCAAAAGGGCTATGGACGATACCAAGTTAGAGTATTATTCTCAGATTAAAACACAATATGTTTAATGCTCCGAGTGAGGGGAAAGAAATCAAAACGAATTAATCAACAATTAAAACAAATAGAGAATTATGGCAAGTATTCCTTACAAAATAGTTAAACGAGTAGTTTATGTAAAGAACGAGAAGAAAGATGTTTATACGCCGAAAATATCGAGTGCGGGCAAGGTTTTAACGAAATCGTTGGCGTCTCAGATAGCTGTTGAATCGACGATTTCGGACAACGAGGCGAAGCGGTTTATTGATGGCTTTGCGATGGTTGTACGTCAGGCGTTGCAGAACGGCATTCAGATAAAATTGGATAAGTTAGGCATTTTCACTCCTACATTTCACGCCAAAGCTGTCGATGAGGAAGCGGACGCGACGGCAGCAACGGTTAAAAGCAAGACGGTTATCTATAAACCGAGCGTAACGGTGGATAAGAAACTTGAAACGGCGAAGTTCAGAAAAATTAATTTGAATATAAGCCACGTGTAAAAAGGAATTTTCAATAAAAATCAAAACAATTTAATAACAATTAAAAACAAAGAGAAGAAATAAACAGAGTATTAAAAAAACATTAGTGCTTATGACGTTTATTTTAACGTTCCCCGCAGCGTGGGGACAATCCTCTAATCTTGGTGCAGGTATCTATTATCTAAGCATGAGAACGCAAAACGGCGTAGCAACGGAAAAGTTGATTGTAAGATAAAACGAACTAATATGTATTCAAATAAAGCGAGGGACGGATTGAAAAATCCGTCCCTTTTTATTTGTGTTTAAGCGAAACTATTAAATCGACGGTTTATTTATCCTCTTGCATAGCGGGGAAAATCAAGAAAAATATTGTGCCGATGTTTTCTTTGCTCTTAAATGTGATGTCGCAGGCGTAACTCTCCAAAATTGTTTTGACAATCGTAAGACCGATGCCGCCGCCATTGGCTTTGGTGGTGAAATTCGGTGTGAAAATCTTGGATTTGTTCTCATCCTTGATACCGCAACCGTTGTCCTCGATTGAGACAATGTATTTGTCGTTCTCCTGCTTTAAGGAAATATCTATTATGCCGTTTTCTTTGTTGTAAAACGATTGGACGGCGTTTTTTATCAAGTTATTAAAAATACGGATAAACAAAGTCTTTTCGCCTATCGTGTAGCAATTGTTTTGTGGTGAAGTGTAGTTGATTGTAACGCCTTCGGCACTGCCGAACAGATTTATTGCCGAGAGTATGCACTCGTTCAAATCCACTTTCTCTTTGGTTACACTCGGACGGCTGTAAGAGTTAAGTTCTTGGGTTATATTGCTGATGCTTTCAATCTGTGAAATCAAAGAAGGAGTGATTTCTTTGAATTTTTGCTCAAAGGCTTCGGGCTTTTCGTTGTAAATCTTTTGCAGATATTGTATTGAGAGTTTCATGGGCGTCAGCGGGTTCTTTATATCGTGAGCCACCTGTCGGGAAAGTTCTCTCCACGAAGACAAACGCTCTTGTTGTTTCAACAGCAAGGCACTTTGTTCTATCTTATCGACCATAAGGTTGTACGCCTTGATAAGTTCTCCCATTTCATCGTTTTTCGTCCAAACGATTTTCTCGTTTTGAACACCTGCATAGACCTTAATCATCTTGCTTTTGACAACATCTATCGGCTTTGTTATCGCATTACTCAAAAGAACGAAAATCATAATGGCGAGATTGACCAATATCAACGACATATTGGTGCAATTGTTGATTAGAGCATTGATGTTTTCGCTCATAATCTTCTGTTGATTGATAAAAGGAATGTTTAATATGTATGAATCCTCATCGTCAATCTTCATGTAGGAAGCAAGAAATTCGCCTTTGCAAATCCTTTCGGGCTGATAGAACAGAATATTCTTTTCGTTAAGGGCAGCAAAGGCATCGTGATTAATCTTCTTGGATATAATGCCTTTGTTAAAGAAATCCATTTGAGAGGAAGTGAGTAAATCGCCACCTCTGTCGAATATGTTTATATCGACCAAAAACGTGTTGGAAAGGTCGATAACGTCCAATTCGGTTATATTTTGGTTGGCAGCAAGAAGTTTCTCCAATTCAAAAGCAATGGATTCTGTTTTCTCGTTAAGTATGTTGAGGTTGTTTTGTTTGTTGATATTGATGCTGCTTTTGATTGCGAAAGCCCCGATTAATAACAAACTGACGATAAATGAACCCAAAAGAGAGATAAGAATCTTGGTGCGTATGCTTATGGTATGGGATTTGGCATTGACTAACTGCATAAAGATATGACGAAGCCCGAGCATTGTTGCGAAAAGCAAAAACAAAAGCGATATACAGAAAAATGTTTGGTAAATATCATTGGTTCGTTTGATTGAACTTTCGGCTGTAAAGTTTTTATCCAAAAATAGAGAGTAGTTTAGATTGTTGTTGTTAATCTTCTTTAAGCATTCGGCGAATACATTAAAGTCTTTGCCTTTGTGAAAATATATATATGAATGATTATTATCCCTGCTTGCGAATAACTCATTCGGTTGGTATGTCGGTGTTTTACTTTTGTTTATAGTTGAACTGTCAAAAGTAGAGTCGGAGTTTAAGAAATCATTGCTTATCGCCACTGTGTTCTTTACCCTGTTTTCGGCGTAGGACAATATATTTACGGCTTTGTTTTGAGGAGCGATTGTCATCAAATCATCGTTATCGAAAATCAATACACTTGTGTGGTTCTCCTCGTTCAAAAGCGATAAATAATATCGTTTGATGTAGTCTTCGGCTTGGCTGAATTGTTTATCGTTTATAAGTTTGGTAATTGTGCTGTCGTTTTGTGAAGCCTGCATCAGGATGGAGAAATTTTTAAGAGTTGTTGCGTTATAGGTGTCGTTAGTTTGTACTGTTTGCGTAGGCGTAGGACGGATGTTGATTGTTAGAATAATTCCGCCTATGATAACTATCGACCAAACGAACAGTGTTTTCTTGACCAAGGTAGGGAAACTCAATTTGTCGCCTATGTGTTTTTGGTATTGTTGGTTGGTAATGGATAAGATTTTTTCACAAATAAGATAAAGTAAAAAGCCTGCAAGAACAGTGGTTATAAATAAAAGTATATTGTTGTAATTTATTTCGGAAGTATATAGTAAGAACGACGTATTGGGATTAAACGAACGTGTAATAATGCAGAAAACGGCATACAAGACGTAAAGAATGAAGATTGTAAGGATTTGAATAAAATTGGTGCGGACGAAATTGCGATGGTTTTCTTGTGATTTGGCGTTTTTAGTACGAAGAAAGCGTAAAATTTTCAGTGAAACCGTTGAATTAATCATTAACACTAAAAGAACGAATACATTGACTACTAACCACAATCGAAAAATAAATATATCTCTATCACTCGGCTCCAAACATTCGGGGGACGCCTCCAAATAACAAATAGTTTTTCCGTTGTAGATTATAGGAAAGTCAGTTTTGTACGATACAATATCGATAGCAGGGTCATAATAGAAATCATCAGAAAAACTATTGGTCAGATACTTGTTTTTTATGGTATATTTGTGCTTTACAAGGTAAAAATAATGTGTTGTTATGCCTTTTGTCGTTTCTTGTGTGGTGGAAGTTTTATCTAAGTTTTGGCTGACTTTTTTATGTAAGTATATTCCGTTAGGTGTTTCGATTATCATTTGCTCGCCAATGCTGTCTTTGTTGAAAACAATGCTGTTGTCGTTCCAAAATATAAGCGAATCGCCTTTGAATACGAATTTGCTGCCGTCGTTTTCTATTTTGTCATATACTTTGGAGATTTGTTTGGTGAAACGCTTTTGAATTTGTTTGTGATGAACGTTGCAATAGAAATACCACGCAAAGCAAAGGACAAAACTTATAGAAAGTGCAATGAAAAGATATTTTCTTAGATTTTGTATTTTTTTAATAGCCATATTATCAGCCGAATTTTTGAAAGTTGCTGCAAAATTAGGTAAAAAAATCGTAATTTTGCAAATCGATATGGAAAACAAAAGAGTAGAAAAGATAAATCGTCTGATTCAAAAAGATTTGGCGGAGATTTTAAGAGAGAAATCACAGAGTGAGTTCTTGGGTGCGATGATGAGTGTTACAAAAGTCAATATTACCTCAGACCTTTCGTTCGCAAGAGTTTATATAAGTATCTTTGTTGTTGGGGACAAGTATTCCGATGAACAAATTCTCGCTTTGCTTATGGAGAAAAAAGATTATATACGAATGCTTTTGGGACAAAAAGAACGCTTTCAATTGAGAATAATTCCCGATTTGATGTTTTTTATAGACGACACACTTCAATATGCCAAACGTATTGACGAATTGTTGAAAAGTTAGTTTTTTACAATTGCTGTTGGAATTTTTAGTGAGTTTAGTGCTTTACAAAGACCATAAAATAAACTTTCTTCGCTTGGCGTAAAAACTTTTCAAGAAAAGGACAATCCGTAGTTAATATTTCGTCTTCCGATAGCAGATTTTATTTAACGTAAAAGTATTTATATCAATGCAATTAAAGACTCTGTCATTTATCAATCGCAAACTTATTTTTTCAAAACAGAATAGGGGTATTGTGCATATAATAGCCTTGATTTCGTTGATAGGTATTGCGGTGGGAAGTTTTGCATTGGTTGTGGTTTTGAGTGTGTTCAATGGTTTTACTTCTGTTGCCCAAACGATGTTGCAGACTTCTTGTCCGCCGCTATTGGTAGAGCCGACAGCGGGTAAGGTTTTGGATATTTCTTCTATTGAAAACAAATTAAAAAGTTCGGATTTTGAAGTTGTGCCTGTTGTTTCTTCAACGGCCATGGTAAGTGTCGGTCAGGAGCGTTCGATAGTTACATTGTTTGGTATTGACGATAGATATTTTTTGTATAACAATTTGGATAGTTTTATTGTCAATGGCAAGGGCGTGTTTGATATCAAAGACTCTTTGTTTTGTTTTATGGGTATAAACGAAGCGGCATATTTGGGGCTTAATCGTGGGGCGGAAAAGATGAATATACCTGTCAAAATAACCGTGCCGTCTTTGTCTTCGGAAGATGCTATTGTCATTGAGGATAAACTAACTTCAATTTCGGTGTTTTATCAGGCGAGTTACCAAACACATAGCGATTTGGACGAAGGATTGGTTTTTATTCCTTTGTCAAAGGCTCAGGAATTGTTAAGCCTTTCCAATAATCAGTATAGCAGTCTTTATATTTTGCCCAAAGCTAAGAAAAAAACGTCTTTTGCAAATAATAAAATAATGTTAAACACCAATCCGACAGCGTTACAATCCGCATCCGTAGTGTCTCATACTGAGATTGCGAAAATACAAGAAGAATTGCAGAAATCTCTTGGTAATAGTTATTCTGTTAAAGATATTTTGCAGCAGGAACCGGTTTATTTCAGGATTGTTAAGAGCGAAAAAGTAGCGGTTTATATCATCTTGGCGTTTATTATATTCATAGCCTCGATAAATATAATAAGTTCTATAATCATATTCAATATTCAAAAACAAAAAATGAATAAAATTTTTAGAACAATGGGTATGCGGTTGAGTGATTTAAGGCGTATTTATTTTTTATACGGAATGACGATAAATGTATTGGGTTGTGTGTCGGGTATTGTTATCGGGCTTGTCTTGTGTTTTATTCAGCAGAGTTTTGGACTTATCAGTTTGGCAAAAGATGCCTTTGTCGTTGAGGCATTTCCTGTAAAAGTTTTCTTTTCGGATATAGCGTTGGTGTTCGTTACCGTTGTCGTCATAGGTGCTTTATCCATATACGCCGTAACATCGAGAATAAAAGCATAAGCAAAGAAAAACATATTTTTTTTAATGCTTGTTAATAATAAAATATAAACAAAAAGACTTTGCCGTAAAAACAAAGTCTTTTTTGTTACTATAAATTTTGTATAAGCCCAAAACAGCATTTCTTTTTATGATAAAATGCTGAGGATTGCTTAAAATAGTTTTGTGGATAGTTTATTTAACGAATTTTATTTCGTAACTCTCCATAATCGGATTGTACAAAAGTTCTTTGCAAGCCTTTTCGACAATGGTTTGTGCTTCTTGCTCGTTTTGTGCTTCAACCTCCAAAGTTATATGTTTGCCTATGCGAACGTTGTCTATGGTAGTGATACCGATATTCTTCATAGAAGATGCCACAGCTTTGCCTTGCGGATCCAATAATGCTTTAAGCGGCATAACGTTGATTTCTACTTGATATTTCATCTTGTTTTTATTTTTAAGTTGTTTATTACTGACAAAATTATATATAATATGATAATTATCGGAAGAGCAGCGAACCACAGCACTCCCAATAATATTGCACTCAATATTAAAAATACAAATCTAAGACTGTTATCTTTCCATTTAAGGTTATGAAATTTCAACGAGAACATAGGAATTTCGCTAACCAACAGATAACACATCAAAAGGCTTACAGGTACTATGAAATACACGGAACTCATTACATCATAAAGTATATGAAACCTTGATTGCAAATCAATAAGAGGAATGCTTAACCATAAAATCGCATTGGCAGGTGTGGGTAAGCCGATAAAAGATGTTGTTTGACGTGTGTCCAAGTTAAACTTTGCCAATCTGTATGAAGAAAACAAAGCCATAAGCAGTGGAATAAAGGCAACAAATCCGTGATTGTCAAATCCGATAAGTGAAAACGCAATACACGAAGGAGCAACTCCGAAACTTACAACATCACTCAAAGAATCCAACTCCACACCTATTGGAGAAGAAACTTTCAAGGCTCTTGCCGTCATACCATCAAAGAAATCGAAAACAGCACCCAAGACAATGAATAATGATGCGAACTTATTGTCTTTGAAATAAAAAACAAAGATTATTGCAATCACACCACACAATAGGTTCAATAGCGTTATTATGTTAGGTATCTGTTTTTTCATTTGAAATTCCACTCGATTTTGAGTTGCAAATTTAGTGTTTTTATGCCGAATAATCGTAATTTTATTATGTTTTCTTTTATCGTAATGTAAAATTTTCTTACTTTTGCACTTCTAAAATAACACGACAATATCATAGACAACAATGAATAAAGCAATGAAAAGAGTAGGATTTTTAATAGTGGCAATATTTACAACATTGTTCATAATAAGTTGCGAACCCGAAAAAGAAGATTATACTGACGAGTGGGTAGGTAATTGGCAGACAATGCAGGAAACTAATTTTCCGCAATCGAAATATCTTCACATCGGAACAATCACAAAAGACGAATCAACAAGAAACCAAATCATTCTTTCGGGAGGTCTTTTAAGTCTTTCTCCTTCATATAAAATTCCTGTAAAAATATCTTCCGAACTAAGGGGTTCGATAGATTACACCAACGGCTTTACAATAAAAGGTACGGCACTTCACGACAGTAAAGACACAATAGTTTTAAGAATGAATATTTCACAAAATAACGCTACAACTTACGACACCATTACATTGACGCGTCGTAAATAATATTTTTTGCAGCTGATTGTGAAATTAGTGTTAAACACTGATAAAATAATGTTTAATACTATTTTTGTGATGTTAAACACTAATTTTGCAGGAATTGTAAAGCAAATAACGATTGAAAATTAGAAAAATAAATAAGATATGAATACACAGATTAAATCTTTGATGGACGAAGCCAATCAAAGTATGGCTGCGGCCGTTGATTTCTTGGAAAGCGGAATGAAATCCATGCGCGCAGGAAAAGCAAGTCCTCAAATGCTTGCTGGTGTTAAGGTTGATTTTTATGGTACTTTGACGCCGTTGGATCAAGTAGGTAATGTTTCCACACCTTCCGCAAATCAAATTATCGTTCAACCTTGGGACAAGAGTACCGTACCTGCAATAAACAAAGCCATTTTGGACGCAAATTTAGGTTTTACTCCGAAAGTGGAAGCAGATATGCTTAGAATAACATTGCCACCTTTGACTGAGGATAGACGTAAGGAATTGGTGAAAAGTGTTAAGGGTGAAGGCGAAAATGCTAAGGTTTCCGTAAGAAATATTCGTAGAAATATTTTGGAGAAAATAAAGAAAACGAAAGATAACAAGGAAACTCCTGCAACAGAAGACGAGATAAAACAAGCGGAAAAAGATATTCAGAATTTAACAGACAAATTCGTTAAGAATATCGATGAGATGCTTGCAGCAAAAGAAAAAGAATTGATGACTTTATAAATCATCGTGTTTTGTTGTTTTCGGATTTGTTTAACGGATTTTAGAATTTTCAGACCACAATGCAACGAAAAAAACAATGTCCGAGATGTGGCAAAGAGTTTGTTTGCAAACATGATAGCAGTTGTTTTTGCACCAAATACACTCTTAGTGCCGATAGTTTGAAAGAACTGCAAAAGCAATACAACGATTGTCTGTGTGAAGATTGTTTGAAAATTTATGCGAACACTTCAAAGCAGACGCAAGACAAGGCATAAAATTCTTTTATCATAAAAATTCTGCCTATTATCACAACCAAATTGAGTTTTTTGTGTTTTGATAATAGGTAGAATGGTTTTGTAGATTTGCAAAAGTGTCAAGAATTATTAGATAGGAGAGAATTAACAAAAATTTAGAGTAAAGAAAAACAAAGCAGAGTACCAAAATAAAAGGAACTCCGCTTTTAACAATCAAAAAACAAAACTTAGACTTTATTCTTGTGGATTTACTTTCGGAAAGTTTGCATCGAAATTTTGGAACTCCGGTGCTCCGATGATATGTTGAAGAAAATCTTTGTACATATCCGTAAATTCAAATTTGTTTTCATCAAAATATTCCGTAGGCAATGGTCTGTTGCCAATCTTACCCATATCAATTGAACTGCAATTATATTCTTCCAATTCATCGTAAGAACATACTTTTTTCAATACAGGCATCTGTCCGTATTCTTCTCTAAGCAACAAATCCACTGCTTTATCCGCCAAAGCCTGAGTAAGTCTGCGGTCGTAAGCACTACACATTCCCGAACGAGGATAATATCCCGTCATTTGGGCTCTTGCATCTATTTTCAGTTTGGCACTAATCTCCGAAGCGATTGTTCCGCAAACACCGCCAAGTCTTGCATGTCCGTATTCGTCTTGTTCCGTTGAAGCATAGACAACATCGGTCTTGCCCGTCTGTTCATTATACCAACGAACGCCTTCTGATACCGGAATGATAAGACTTTTGTTTGGAGAAGTTTGGTATGTCTGTGCAACAAGGTCAAAGAATTTCTCTTTTCTTTCTTTATTCATTTCAACTTCGGGTATTAAACTTATGGTGCTGCCGCCAAATGTTCCTGCACCGGTAAGCCAACCTGCATCACGTCCCATAACTTCCATAACCATTATACGTTGATGTGATTCAGCCGTTGTTTTTATTCTTGCAGCAAATTCGGCTATGGATTTTGCAGCACTTGGAAAGCCCGGACAGATAACGGCGTCTGTTTGTTTGCCATTAAATTCGTGCATCGTCAAAGTACGCAAATCGTTGTCAATTGTCTTCGGAAAACCTATAACAGGAATACCCTCTTGTTCGTAAAGACGTTTTGCTGCTCCGTTTGTGTCATCTCCTCCTATCGTTACCAAGACATCGATTTTGTAACGTTTAAGATTTCTCATCACTTGCGGAACTCTGTCTTCGCTATTCTTTTTAGACGGGAATGGATTGGTTCTTGACGAACGTAGTGCCGTACCGCCGTATAATCCGTTGTATGAACGATTTGTTAAATCCACTACATCGCCATCGCCCAACAAACCTTTCCAGCCTGTTCTTATTCCATAAACTTTGAAACCTAACATCAAAGCGCGGTTTCTTACGCTTTCTATACTCGAATTGATTGCAGGAGTGTCTCCACCGCCCGAAAGAATTGCTAAGGTTTTACCTGCAAATAATTTCTCTGTTTTCATGCCTTTTTATGTATTAAATTGTTTTTATTATTTCTGATATTACAAACTTAAAGTCTTTTATCGTTTTATTAGTGTGAGTGATTATGTTATTAGTGTTAATGATTGATTTATTGGTGTGAGTGATTAATTTACTAAAAGGAATTGTCGTTGTTTTCTTTTTTACATTGCAAATATAAATCGTCGTACCATTTTTGTCCGAACTTGCGAATTAAAGCGTTTTTGCAGTTCTCGTAAATATGAATGTTTTGTTTTCTACCTTCTTCAATTGCACTTTTGCAAATATCCCACTCGTGATAATTCAGAGCCGACATCTCGTCGTAATAACTTATTCGTATAGGATAAAGATGACAGGATATAGGCTTGATAAAGTTGATTTTCTTTTCCAAATAAAGTTTTTGAAAAATGCAGAAATGTGCTTGTATTTCCTTGCCTTCGCAATTTACGATAGTTGTAGGGTATGCAAAAACACAGTCTTTACCGTCTATTATCTGGGTAACTAAATCGCCGTCCTTGTCTTTGGTAAAGAAATTATGGTCTTTTATCGTTTGCTGATTTTTCTCTGGCAGGTATGGCATAACTTCGGATAGCAGAGTTTTTATTGTTGTAATCTCTTCCTTGGTGATAGGCGCTCCTGCATCCCCTTCAACACAACACATCCCGTTACACTTTTCCACATTGCAACAGAAATGCTTGTTTTTTATCTCGTCGCTTATGATACTATTGCCAACAATCAGCATAACCTTATTTGATTAAAAATGCAAAGTTACAAAAAATGATGAAAAAGCATTGTCGTTTGTCAGAATTTTTATAACTTTGCACGGTTAAATGAATTAACTAAACCAAAGAAAATACGAAACAATTATGAGTCTGATTAAGGAATTTAAGAAATTTGCCATGCGTGGCAACGTTGTGGATATGGCTGTGGGAGTCATTATAGGCGGTGCTTTTGGAAAGATAGTATCTTCGCTTGTTAATGATGTTGTTATGCCGCTTGTGGGAATTGTTACGGGTGGAATAGATTTTACCGATTTGAAGGTAACGATTGGTGAAGCGAACATAACATACGGTAATTTTATTCAGAATGTTGTGGATTTCTTGATTATTGCTTTTTGTATTTTTATGATGATAAAGGGTTTGAATAAATTGTCTAAGAAAAAAGAAGAAGCTCCTGCAACTCCACCGGCACCAAGTAAGGAAGAGGAACTTTTAACCGAAATCAGAGATTTGTTGAAGAACTCAAAATAAATAATTTTTTAATTCTAAACTAACAATAACGTATTAGTCAAATGGAAATTAATGCACAGACTACCGAAAAGGTACAAAAGAATTTTTTGGAGGAAATAATTGAAAACGATTTGAAGGAAGGTAAAGTCCAATCCATACAAACGCGTTTCCCTCCCGAGCCTAATGGTTATCTTCATATAGGACACGCTAAAAGTATTTGCATAAATTTCGGTTTGGCACGACAATACGGTGGTAAGACCAATCTTCGTTTCGACGATACCAATCCTGTTAAAGAAGATACCGAATATGTGGATAGTATCAAGGAAGATATTCATTGGCTTGGCTTTGATTGGGCAGAGGAACATTATGCTTCGGATTATTTCGAACAATTGTATGATTGGGCTTGCGAACTTATAAAAAAGGGTTTGGCATACGTTGATGACCAAACCAATGACCAAATTCGTGAAAACAGAGGTACGGTTCAAACTCCCGGTATAAATTCTCCGTTTAGGGATAGAAGCATTGAGGAGAACTTACTTTTGTTTGAGCAGATGAGACAAGGCAAATTCAATGACGGAGAAAAAACCCTTCGTGCTAAGATAGATATGGCTCACCCTAATATGCATATGCGTGATCCTATTATGTACAGAATTATTCATGCTCATCATCACCGTACGGGCGACAAGTGGTGCATTTATCCTATGTACGATTTTGCTCATGGCGAGAGCGATTCAATCGAAAAGATAACGCATTCTATTTGTACTCTTGAATTTGATATTCATCGCCCACTTTATGATTGGTTTATCAATGCTTTGGGAATTTATCCTTCACATCAATATGAGTTTGCCCGCTTGAACATTACCAATACGGTTATGAGCAAGAGGAAATTGTTACAACTTGTAAAGGAAAACTATGTTGCCGGTTGGGACGACCCTCGTATGCCGACAATTTGCGGACTTAGAAGAAGGGGTTATACTCCCGAGAGCATTAGAAAGTTCTGCGAGGATATTGGTGTTGCAAAAAGAGATAATTTGATAGATTATTCTCGTTTGGAAAACGCACTTCGAGATGATTTGAACAAGAAAGCCAATCGTGTTATGGCCGTTCTGCATCCTATTAAATTGATTATTGATAATTATCCTGAGAATCAGACGGAGGAATTAGAGGCAGTAAATAATCCGGAGGACGAAAGCAAGGGTAAAAGAAAGATTTCGTTTTCACGAATACTGTATATTGAACAGGACGACTTTATGGAAAATGCACCGAAGAAATATTTCCGTATGACGATTGGACAAGAGGTTCGTTTGCGTTATGCTTATATCGTAAAATGTACTTCTTGCGAAAAAGACGATAATGGTAATGTTGTTGCGGTACATTGTACGTACGATCCCGCAACACGTGGTGGCGATACACCTGACGGAAGAAAAATCAAGGGTACTATCCACTGGGTTGATGCCAATAACTGTATTAATGCAAAGGTAAATGTCTTTGACCGGTTGTTTAATGCCGAAAAACCGGATGAGGTGGAAGAGGGAAAGACATTCCTTGATAATCTTAACCCTAATTCTTTGACGGTTTTGACTGATTGTAAATTGGAAAAATCCTTATTAACCGCAAAACCTTTGGATAAATTCCAATTTGAGAGATTAGGATATTTTTCGGTGGATTATGATTCTACGCAGGAGAATTTAATATTCAATCGTACCGCTACATTAAAAGATTCTTGGGCAAAGCAAAAATAACAGAAGATGAAAAAAATAATAGTTGTCGCAATTGCTTGTTTGTTTGGTTTGACAGCCTTTACGCAAGACAGACATCGTGTAGGAGACCAGCCGTATGATGTGTTTATTTCGTTTAGACCTACGTATTATATGCTTCAAGATAATTTCGTAGATAATTATGATTGGGGTGCAGGCGGTAAGGTCGTTGCGGAATGGCAGTATCAAGAATGGAAATTTTCGTGGGGTGTCTCTTTGGGCTATAATCGTTATCAACCAAAGAGTGCTAAAAGGCCTTTTATAAAGACTAAACAATTGGCGGTGGCACAAGAAATCCCAATCGTTTTGTTTGCCAACTATTATTTTTTCAATCATAAGGTAAAACCATACGTTGGTATTGGAGTAACGGCAACGTGGGGAAAATATGATTATTCATTTTCCCGTATGAAAAACAATTATACCAATGGTTTGCAATCCAATTGGGATTATTATTTCTATCAAGAGTTTGAAATGGAGAGTGGTTTCAAGTTTGGCGTTATTCCACATTTGGGATTGATGTTTTCATTGGATCATCGCAATGGCTTCGGCTTTGAAATAGGAATGGAACGCCTGTTTGAGAATGGTCGTTTGGAAAAACAAAACACATTCAGCGGAACGATATATTATACATATATAATAGACTAATCATTTGGGTGAATCCATTTGAATTAACTTGGAGGCTGCAATAGAGTTGCAGCCTTTTTAATTTTAGATGTTTTTACTCGTAAATGTCTATAGAGAAAAATAATAACGCAAGTCAGAAATTTAATATCACTAACTACGAAATTAGTGTTAAACATCCGTGAAATAATGTGAGACATTAATTTAATAGTGTCTCACATTAATTTTGGTTTATTGTTGTTATTGAAAATTATTTGATTATTTTGTTGAGAATTGTTTGGCAGGCGTCTTCCAAAAGGTCTATGGCAAATTGAAAATCGGAGTAATCGCCATAGTAAGGGTCGGGAACTATACTCTGATTTTTGTATTTGTCGAAAAATTCTCGGATATAATGAACTTTTGACATCAAAGATTTGTTCGGGCAACGGCTTTGCACATCGGCATAATTATCTTCGTCCATTACGATGATATAATCGAAACGCTCAAAATCCTTTTTCGTGAATTGTCTTGCAAAAGAAGAGAAGTCATAGCCGTTTTCTTTGCCGCATCTTCGCATTCTGCTATCGGGTAATTGCCCAACGTGCCAAGAACCAATGCCTGCCGAATCTATAAAAATGTTTTCGTTTAATCCTTGTTCTTTAACCTTTTGTTTTAATATGCCTTCGGCAGCGGGAGAACGACAAATATTCCCAAGACAAACGAAAAGAATTGAAGTTTTGTTGAATAAGTTCATAGCAATAGTATTTTGGGGTGCAAAATTAATATTTTTTGAGAAATATTATTGAAAGATGAAAAGTTTATTGTACTTTTGCAAGTCATTATACGAGAAAATGAATAAATATAATCTACATATAGCATCTTTTTGTTTGGCATTGATTTTGCTAATACCGTCATTATCTTTTTCGCAAGAGGATAATGGAGGAAAAGATGTTCAGGAGGGAGGTAAGAAATCATTTTTCAATACGGTTGTAAATAAGATAAAAAAGAAAAATAAAGAACAAAATTTTGAGATTTCTAACGGTAAGCCTGAGATATTAGTAGATAAATTGTTCTTTGATTACGGAGATGTGAAGCAATCCGATGTTGCAATTGCGAAATTTAATATAACCAATATCGGAAGCGGAGATTTGAAAATAGAAGATGTTAAGGTTTCTTGCAGTTGTGTGGAGGTGAGTTTATCTTCCGATGTTATTGAACCGAAAGACAATGCCGTGTTGGAGTTAAGATATAACACAAATATAGTTGGGGAGATAAAGCGAAGCGTAACCATATCGAGTAATGCCGAAAATAACGATAACCTAACGATTTTACTAACTGGAAACGTGATTTTGGACAAACGAAATATTTTGAATTAAAAAAAATTAATAAAACGGGACAAGGAAAAAGTAAATCCTTGAAAAATAAGAATAGATTGTTAAACAAAATAAAAATTTATAAAAATGAAAAGATTGGTTTTATCAATGCTACTTATTTTTGCAGTAGTATTTGGAGTAAATGCACAAGAAAAGAAAACGACCAAAGTATCGGGTGGCACTCATGCCGAAATTACTTTTACGGAAATGGAACACGATTATGGTGAAGTTCAACAAGGCGGCAACGGAATCTGTGAATTTGTTTATAAAAACACCGGAAAAGCTCCTTTGATGCTTACTAATGTTCGTTCTTCTTGTGGTTGTACTATTCCTTCTTGGAGTAAAGAACCTTTGATGCCGGGACAGACTGCTAAAATCAAGGTTAAATACAATACCAATAATGTTGGACCTATCAACAAAAGCATAACTGTTGAGTCAAATGCTACAAAAGCAAAAACTGTGTTGAAAATAAAAGGTAAAGTTGTAAAAAAATAAAAATAAATTAAGAAATGCCTAAAATATCAGTAAAAGGAGCCACATTAGAGGCTTCTGCAATTAGAAAATTAGTACCTTTTGCAGATGCTGCAAAAGAGAGAGGAATAAAGATTCATCACCTAAACATAGGACAACCAGATATCAAAACTCCAACGGGAGCATTGGACGCTTTGAGAAAAGCAGATATGGAAGTGGTTGCTTATACTCCTTCAAACGGAAATGCTTCTTACAGAAAGAAACTTTGTGAATACTACGACCGTTACAATATTCATTTAGACCCTAAGGATATTATAATCACTTGTGGTGGTAGTGAGGCTTTGCAAATTGCATTCAATGTATGTCTTAACGAAGGCGAAGAAGTTTTGGTATCAGAACCATATTACGCTAACTATAATTCTTTCGCTAAATTATCAGGTGCAGTTATTAAGACCATACCTTCTTCAATAGATAGCGGATTTGCATTACCTCCTATGGAAGAGTTTGAAAAGGCTATCACACCTAAAACACGTGCCATAATGGTTTGCAACCCTAACAACCCAACAGGTTATCTTTATACGGAAGAAGAATTACGCAAACTTGCAGAAATAGTAAAGAAACACGATTTGTTCTTGTTTGCAGACGAGGTTTATAGAGAGTTTGTTTATGACGGACAAAAGCACTTCTCTGTTATGCAGATAGAGGGTATTGAAGAAAATGCTATCCTTTTGGATTCTGTTTCTAAACGTTATTCTGCATGCGGTGCTCGTGAAGGTATGATTATTTCAAAGAATAAAGAGGTTATGGCTTCTGCAATGAAAATGGCGCAAGCTCGTTTGTGTCCTCCTTATTTCGGACAAATATTCTCTGAGGCTGCAATAGATACTCCTGAATCATATTTCAAAGAAGTTAATGACGAATACGACAGAAGAAGACGTGCATTGGTTAAAGGTATAAATGAAATACCTGGTTGCAAATGCCCTAATCCTCATGGAGCATTCTACACTATGATTGAGATGCCTATCGATGATAGCGATAAATTCTGTCAATGGTTGCTTACCGATTTTGATTATAATGGTCAAACGGTTATGTTGGCACCCGGTACCGGATTCTATGCAGACCCTGAGAAAGGAAGAAAACAAGCACGTATTACTTATTGCTTGTGCATAGAAGATTTAATGGCTGGTATCAACTGCTTGAAAGAAGCCTTGAAGGTTTATCCTGGCAGAACTATGTAAGAAAATTGCGTGAAGTGATTTGCTGTTGCTGATTAATGAAATTATTTCGGCAGTTACTGAAAAGAATTTACGCATTATAAATAAAAAAATAAGACCGATTGTTTTTGCAGTCGGTCTTTTCAATTTATGGGAAATTTACAATCTTTTTAGTTTATTAGGATTTAATATGCCTTTTGGAAATACTTATCCTGCCGAACTTTATTGTTCATCTTCTTTTTCCAAATCTTTGATTTTGTCTCTAAGTATAGATGCTGTTATATAGTCTTCTTTTTCCAAGGCATCTTTAAGTAAATCTTGCAACATATTAATCCCAAAGATAGACATATTGTTAATATCCTCCAATGTGTTTGAGTTGTTGCTTTCGGTCGGAAAAAACTTTGCGTAATCAAATCCTGCAACTTTCATAATTTCCTCAGATGCGTATATAGGGCAATCAAATCTCAGCGCAAGGTTTATTGCATCGGATGGACGCATATCGAAATTTTCTTCCTTTTTGCCATTGGTAAAAACAGCATTAGCATAAAAATTACCTTCAAAGAATTTAGTTATTTCGACCTCTTTAAGGGTTAAAGAAAATTTCTCTAAGATTGTTTTGAAAACATCATAAGTCAAAGGTCGAGGAGGATTTATCTTATCCAAGAATATTGAAATATTGTTTGCTTCGTGTTCTCCGATAGCGATGTTCAATGCTCTTGCTCCGTTTTTTTCTAAAAGTATCATATCGTAAAATAGTTTTATTCTTGAATTTTTCAAGTCTTTTACTATCATTCTAATTTTACCCATTATGTAATGAATTTAGTACATTATGTTAAACGAAAAAACGTTTCAAAAGTTACAAACAAAAATATTTTTGGTAAATTTTATTGCCATTATAGTTGTTTTTTGAAGAAAAATATATAAATTTGCAAACGCTTTTTTACACATCTTTGTTTGTGTGATTAGGAAATGATTTTGATAAAATAGATGATGATTTGTTAAGTGCCGATATGAAAATTGGTAGTGTGGTTTTGTTTTACTGCACAAGGGATATTGGTTCTATAATAAGTGAAATTAAAAAAATAATAAATATAATGAAAAAATTAATTGCATTACTCGCCACGACACTCGCCGCAGCAACAACTATGCTTGCAAGCGAAGCGAATTTGTCAGTCCCGGATGCTATCCATGAATGGAATTTTTTGCATTTGGGATTTTTTGTTACTATTTTGGGAGGTCTGTTTGGTTTATACCATTTCTACAAGACAAAAAAACTTCCGGTTCATAAAAAAATGTTGGAAATAGGTGAAGTTATCTATAAAACATGTGCTACCTATTTGAAACAACAAGGTAAATTCTTGGCTACACTGTTTATTTTTATTGGTATTATCGTTGCGATTTATTTTGGTGTGTTGGCAGAAAGCAGTGTAGGTATTGGAGGCGTTCTTCTTATCTTGTTATGGACGGTGGTAGGTATTTTGGGTTCTTATGGAGTTGCTTATTACGGCATTCGTATGAATACTTTTGCTAATGCAAGAATGGCTTTTGCTTCATTGAGAAGACAACCGTTGAAACTATTGAATATTCCTTTGAATGCAGGTATGTCAATCGGAGTTATGTTGGTGTGTGTGGAGTTGTTCCTTATGCTTGTCATATTGTTATTGATGCCTGCGAACTTAGCTGGCAGTTGTTTTATAGGTTTTGCTATCGGAGAATCTTTGGGTGCTTCGGCTTTGCGTATTGCAGGCGGTATCTTCACTAAGATTGCCGATATTGGTTCAGACCTTATGAAAGTTGTTTTCAAAATTGGCGAAGACGATCCAAGAAATCCCGGAGTTATCGCAGATTGTACCGGCGATAACGCAGGTGATTCGGTTGGACCGACGGCTGATGGTTTTGAAACGTATGGCGTTACAGGTGTTGCGTTGGTATCATTCATTCTTCTTGCAGTAAAAGACCCGATTTTGCAAAGAGATTTGCTTGTATGGATATTCTCAATGCGTATTCTTATGGTTATAACTTCGGTCTTGGCATTTTGGATTAATAACGCAGTATCAAAAGCCAAATACGGAAAAAGCGAAGATTTGGATTTTGAGAAACCATTGACTTCTTTGATATGGATTGCTTCAATATTGAGTATCGTTGTTACTTTCGTAGTTTCATATATTCAGTTGCAATCGTTAGGTAACGGACTTTGGTGGGTATTTGCTTCTATCATATCTCTTGGAACTGTCGGAGCGGCAGTAATACCTGAAATCACAAAGTTATTTACATCTCCTCATTCGGGACATGTTCAAGAAGTGGTTAAAGCATCTTATCACGGTGGTTCATCATTAAATATTCTTTCTGGTTTTGTTACAGGAAATTTCTCTGGTTTCTGGACTGGATTGGTGTTTGTCATTCTTATGTTCTTTGCATACGTTTTGAGCATAGATATCAACCCTGATATGATGGCTTATTCTTCAATATTTGCCTTTGGTTTGGTTGCTTTCGGTATGCTTGGTATGGGACCGGTTACAATTGCTGTGGATAGTTACGGACCTGTTACAGACAATGCACAAAGTGTTTATGAATTATCGTTGATTGAGGACGAACCGAATAAAGACGAGGATATAGAAAAACAATTCGGCTTCAAACCCGATTGGGAAAAGAGCAAATATTATTTGGAACAAAACGACGGAGCAGGTAATACCTTTAAGGCAACGGCAAAACCTGTGTTAATAGGTACGGCTGTTGTGGGTGCAACGACAATGATTTTCTCAATAATCTTGGTTATAAAAGATGTTTTGGGTGTTGATCCTGCAACGATATTGAATTTGCTTAATCCTTATACTATTTTGGGATTTATACTTGGTGGTTGTGTCATTTATTGGTTTACCGGCGCAAGCACGCAGGCTGTTACGGTTGGAGCCAATCGTGCCGTTGAGTTTATTAAAAATCATATCAAATTAGATCCTAATGCACCTAAAAAAGCAGATGCGAAATGTTCTGTTGAAGTTGTAAGAATCTGTACTCAATATGCACAAAAAGGTATGTGGAATATATTCTTGGCGATATTTTTCTTTGCATTGGGCTTTGCGTGTCTATCTTCCCCTGCCGGAATCGGTGGAGAAAATGCGGTAAGTTTATTTGTCTCGTATTTAATATCTATTGCGATGTTCGGATTGTTCCAAGCCGTGTTTATGGCCAATGCCGGTGGTAGTTGGGATAACAGCAAGAAAGTCGTTGAGGTTGATTTGGCTTTGAAAGGAACAGATTTGCACGATGCTTCTGTTGTCGGCGACACCGTTGGCGACCCATTCAAGGACACTTCTTCCGTTTCTTTGAACCCGATAATTAAATTCACAACTTTGTTCGGACTTTTGGCAATGGAGATGGCTATCAGCGAGAGTTTCCGAAGCCTTGCCCCATACTTCGGAGTCGTATTCGTGATTATAGCAATAGTATTTGTATGGCGTTCGTTCTATAAGATGCGTATCAACGACACAATGGATAATATCGTTAATCATTACAAAAAATAAATTGTTGCTTTCGCTGTATTTGTGAAAGACTATATCAGACAAAGGCAGGAGAAACAAAAATTCTTCTGCCTTTTTGCAAAAATAACTTCTGAAATTGATTTATTGATGTTTAGCATTAGCAAAATAATTAGGGATATTAGTAAATTAGTGTGAGTGATTAGTAAATTAGTGTCAATGATTAATAAATTAGTGTGAGTGATTATTTTTGCGAAAAATGTATTGCTTGAAATGAATAAACTATCACTTATTTTGGAAAACCATAAAAGACAATAAAATAAAAGAAGTATATTTTCGTTACCTTTACAATAAAAAGAATAATGAATATGGCACTTTATAAGAAAGACTTACTTGTATATAATACCCTTAAAGGAGTAAAGGAAAGATTTGTTCCTGTAAGGGAAGACAGAGTCGGAATGTATGTTTGCGGACCGACAGTTTATGGCGAAGCACATCTGGGACACGCCCGCAGTGCGATAACTTTTGATATTGTTTATCGTGTGTTGAAATACCTTGGTTACAATGTTCGTTACGTAAGAAATTTCACCGACGTGGGGCATTTGGTTGCCGATTCGGACGATGGCGACGATAAGGTGGAGAAAAAAGCACAGGCGGAGAACAAAGAACCGCAGGAAGTCGCTCAATATTACGAGATGATGTATTTGAGGGCTACCGATGCGTTGAATTGTTTGCGTCCCAACATTATGCCGATTGCTTCGGGGCATATTATGGAGCAGATAGAGGTTGTAAAAATTCTTATGGACAAGGGTCTTGCATACGAAAGCGAAGGCAGTGTTTATTTCGACGTGGAAAAATATAACGATACGGTAAAGAAATACGGAATTTTGTCGCATCGTACATTGGAGGACACTTTGGAAAATTCTCGTGAGTTGAGCGGACAACAGGAGAAGAGAAATCCATTTGATTTTGCGTTATGGAAAAAGGCTCCGAAAGAACATATAATGAAATGGGACTCTCCATGGTCTTTGGGCTTCCCGGGTTGGCATTTGGAATGTACAGCAATGGGAAGAAAATACTTGGGAGCGGAGTTTGACATACACGGAGGCGGAATGGATTTGATATTTCCTCATCACGATTGTGAGATTGCACAGTCTGTCGGGGCTTTCGGCGATATGCCTGCCAAATATTGGTTGCATAACAATATGATTACCATAGAGGGAAAGAAGATGGGAAAATCGTATAATAACTTCATCACTCTTACGGAGATGTTCAACGGTTCTCATCCTCTGTTGAAACAAGCCTATAATCCGATGACGATACGTTTCTTTATGCTTATGGCTCATTATCGTAGTACTTTGGATTTCTCAAATGATGCTTTGATAGCAGCAGAAAAGGGTTTGGCAAGACTTATGGAGGCAAAAGCAAAGGTCGGTACATTGAAAGAAAGCAAAGAGAGTAGTTTCGATGTTCATAAGATTATCAATGATGCGTTGGATGCTGTTTGTGATGATTTCAATACACCTATAATGATTGCCCATCTATTTGAGTTATGCAAGCATATTAACTCTGTTGCCGATAATAAAGAAACGATAACAAAGGAAGATAAAGAGTTTTTGCAGACAAGTCTTGATGCTATTGTTGAAGATATTTTGGGATTGAAAGACGAAAAGGGCGGAAACGACACACAGGTTATAGACGGTTTGATGTCTTTGGTTATGGATATGAGGGCAGAGGCGAGAAGTAATAAGGATTACGCTACTTCGGACAAAATACGTGATGCGTTAAAGGAATTGGGTATAGAAATCAAGGATAGTAAAGACGGCGCCACTTGGCGGCTGATGTAGTAGAATATGTAAATTGTTCTATAATATTTGCAAATAAGGAACACAAAAAAAAGCGTAATAATTTTTTATTACGCTTTTCTTTCCATGTTGTGTCTTGAACTTTATTAGCTAAAAAGCCAATTACCAAGACGAAATAACAGATACAGGCTTAGGAATGCTATTGCTATTCGAATAATAATAGCACCACATCCTACTGCTCCAGTAATAAATCCACCAAATGCTCCTGAACCTTTTTCGCCATCATCTGATACGATAAAACCAATTATGGCTCCTATGATAGCAACAATAATTATAACAATTAACCAAGTCATAATAATTATTTTTAATATAAACCATAGCACCATAGGTCGTTACCAATAAATAAAAAAGCGTGGTGTAAATGCCACTCTGTAATATAGAGGTTGTAGGAAATACCCATGAACACAGATATAGTCAGCCGCCACGCATAGCGTGAGACAACTATATGCTTTTAAGTGTTCAATAGAAGTTTCCTACATTTCTAGATTACTTAATTGCATAACGCTTCTTAAAAAAAACTATACTTGAATTGAATAACTTACTCAATTCAGTTGCAAAGATATGAAAAGTTTTTATACAATAATGAAAATAGAAGGAAATAATCAAAAAAATAAAAACACACTCGGACATTAAACGCCCAAGTGTTTTTATTGTAGTTTAATAATCAAGCAAAAGACTACCAAGCGAATAATGGTCTGTCTTGCATCATATCATTAACTTTCTTTCTTGTGCTTTCAATCAATGATTCGTTCTCAACATCACAAAGAATAGCGTCAATCATACCTACGATTTCAGGCATAGCATCTTCTTTCAAACCACGTGTTGTGATTGCAGGAGTACCGATACGAACACCAGAGGTTTGGAATGCAGAACGAGAATCAAACGGAACCATATTTTTGTTGATAGTAATATCTGCACGAACCAAAGTATTTTCTGCAACTTTACCCGTTAGTTCAGGGAATTTAGGACGAAGGTCAATCAACATCAAATGGTTGTCTGTACCACCTGAGATAACTTTGTAACCTCTGTTCATAAATTCTTGTGCCATTGTAGCAGCATTCTTGCGAACTTGTTTGATATATTCGTGGTAAGCAGGAGTTAAAGCCTCTCCGAAAGCAACGGCTTTGGCAGCTATTACATGCTCCAACGGACCGCCTTGAATACCCGGGAATACGGCAGAATCCAATACTGCACTCATCATCTTTGTCGCACCTTTCGGAGTTTTTATTCCAAACGGATTTTCAAAGTCTTCACCCATCATAATCATACCACCACGAGGACCACGCAATGTTTTGTGTGTCGTTGTTGTAACTATGTGGCAGAATTTAACGGCATTTGCCAATTCACCTGTTGCAATCAAGCCTGCAGGGTGAGCTATGTCTGCCATAAGTATTGCACCTATTTCGTCTGCAATCTTACGCATTCTTGCCCAATCCCATTCTCTTGAATAAGCAGAAGCACCGCCTACGATAAGTCTTGGTTTCTCTCTCATTGCAACTTCTTCCATCATATCGTAATCAACAGTGCCGGTTTCTTCTTTAACACCGTAAGAAACTTGACGGAAATATGTTCCTGAGATATTTACAGGAGAACCATGAGAAAGGTGTCCGCCGTGATTAAGGTCTAATCCCATAAAAGTATCGCCCGGTTTCAAACAAGCGAAGAATACAGACAAATTAGCCTGAGCACCTGAGTGTGGTTGAACGTTTGCCCAACAAGCACCGAACAATTGTTTTGCTCTCTCGATAGCTATTGTCTCACTTTGATCCACTATTTGGCAACCGCCATAATAACGCTTTCCTGGATAACCTTCTGCGTATTTGTTTGTCATAACACTTCCCATTGCCTCCATTACTTGGTCGGAAACAAAGTTTTCAGAAGCGATTAACTCAATACCTTTCGTTTGTCTTGCTCTTTCCTGATTAATCAGGTCAAAGATTTGCGTATCTCTTGTCATTTCGTATTTTAGTTTTTATGATTTATACCAAAAATATTTTGAGTTGCAAAGATAAGCATTTTTCATATACTGACAATTTTATTTCAATAAATTTATTTTAATACGGATATAAAGTCTGTAATTTCAAAAAAACACTTAATTTTGCGCCTTAATTTTATAATTTAATCATTAAAATGAAATCAATAAAAATTAGAACTCTTATTGTGTGTTTGTTTGCGGCGCTTACATTTTCTTCTTGCATACAGGACGAGGCTCTTAATTCCGAAGCAGCCATAGATGGCTGCAAAGGCTCAGATGTGCAGTTGGTCAATATCAACACTAATGACAGAATTGTCGATGTATATGTTAAAAATGACGCCGATTTATCCAAGCAGGAACTGATATTTCAACTTCCGCAAGGTGCAACCATTAAACCAAATGAAATCAAAAGTGGCGATAATGGAAATGTATATGATTTTAGTGAAGGAAATCAATGCCGATTATTTACCGTTACATCGGAAGACGGGGACTTTTCGTCAGTCTACAATGTTAGAATTCAATCTCCGGAGTTGCCAACCTCATATCACTTTGAAAACATAGCAAAAACCGAAGAGCCGTTTCATATTATTTACGAAGAATCCATTTCAGGGGCGAATGAATGGCAATATCTTCAATGGGCAAGTGGCAATCCGGGATACAAACTTACTTTTATGGCAAAAGGTGTTATGGATTATCCTACCGTATTGACAGAGGGTGGAGTTAGTGGTAACTGTGTTAAATTGGAGACCAAAAACACAGGAAGTTTTGGAGCTATGGTTAAGATGTATATAGCCGCAGGCAATTTGTTTATTGGTAATTTTGATGTAACCAAGGCTTTGTCGGGTGCGTCCGGTGGTGCAAAATCTACCACATTCGGAGTACAATTTCATAAACGTCCTATTGCCCTTAAAGGTTATTTCAAATACAAGGCAGGTGAAATTTATACCGTAGAAGGAAAACAGCAAGACGGTATCAAAGATCGTTTTGATATTTATGCTTTAATGTATGAGGCAGATGACAACTCATTTATGTTAGATGGCACTAATGCAAAAACTTCTGATAAGTTGGTTTATTTGGCACAGATAAACAAAGAAGATGCAGTGGAAACCGATAACTGGACGGAATTTAATATTCCATTCAAGCCTCAAAACGGAAAAGAACTTGATGCGCAAAAATTGCGAGACGGTAAATATAAAATTGCTATTGTTTTCTCGTCAAGTGTAGATGGCGATACGTTTAAGGGTGCAGTTGGAAGCACACTCTATATAGATGAAGTGAAATTGATTTGCGACGAAAATTTATAATGACAAAACACCATGAAAAGATTTAGTATTATAATAAGTATACTTCTTTTGTTTTCAGGATTAATGCCTGCTCAATCACAGGAGAATGAAAATAAAAGTATTATCAAATCTTGTCTAACCGGTTGGGAGTATTCTTTGAAAGCAGGATTCAGTATTGGCGGAACATCTCCATTACCATTGCCCCAAGAGATTCGCCAAATAGACAGTTACCAACCAAGTATGACAATATCCATTGAAGGAAATACCACAAAATGGTTAGATAATGAAAAGAAATGGGGATTAACTTTTGGACTTAGATTGGAAGAGAAGAATATGATTACAAAGGCTACTGTAAAAAACTATGGTATGACTATAATCAATTCTAATGGCGGTGAATTGGGAGGTCTGTGGACAGGAGGAGTAAAGACAAAAGTGAAAAATTCTTATTTGACTGTTCCAGTACTTGCAAATTACAAAATTGACAGACATTGGAAATTAGTTGCAGGGTTGTATATATCTTATTTGTTAAATGGAGACTTTTCGGGGCATGTGTATGAAGGTCATATTCGTACCCCTGATCAGATGGGTGAGCGTGTGGATTTTTCGGGCGATAACATTGCTGTGTATGATTTTACCGATAACCTTCGTAAATTTCAATGGGGTTTGCAATTTGGCGGAGAATGGAATGTTTTCAAACATTTGAATGTCTATGCCGATTTGACTTGGGGATTAAATGATATTTTCAAGAAAGATTTCAATACTATAACCTTTGCCATGTATCCTATATATTTGAATATAGGATTAGGCTGTTCAATATAATTGTATGAGATACTGCGGAATTTTTATCTGACATTGAAATCATAGAAATTATATTGTAATGATTTGCAGTTGAATTAATATGTTGTAAAAAATAATTTTGTTGCCGGAGTATTTGGTTTTTCAAATATTTATTATACTTTTGTAAAATTATTAACAATTCTAAAAAATATAAAACTATGGAAACGTACGAATGCATAATTTGCGGATACATTTACAATCCCGCAGTAGGAGACCCGGACGGGGGAATAGCACCTGGAACTAAGTTTGAAGATATACCTGACAGTTGGGTATGTCCCGTTTGTGGAGCCGGTAAAGATAGTTTTGAGAAAAGATAATCTTAAAATCTGTCAAATGTATCGTAAAAACGAGGTACAATTTTGTTTGATTGTACCTCGCTTTTTTTGTTTAATGACTATGCTAAGAGTTATTCATATTTCTTTTTATTGTCGAAAGATGCTATATGCTTAAATCGTCCAAAATTTTGATAAGTTTTTTATTCAGCGGTTTATCCGAACGAATCGCTTCCGAGAACGGTACATACACTATTTCGTTGTTACGTATGCCTACCATAACATTACGTTGTCCTTGAATGATGGCTTCAATTGCTCCGTAACCTGTTTGAGATGCCAATATCCTGTCATGTGCCGACGGACTGCCGCCCCTTTGCAAGTGTCCCAATATGGTTACCCTTACATCATAGTCAGGAAATTCTTTTTTAACACGGTCAGCGTAATACATAGCACCACATTTAGGGCTTTCGGATACAATAACGATGCAACTCTTCTTGGATTTCCTTATACCCCTGTTAAGAAACTCTTCCAATTGATCAACATCTCTTCGGTCTTCGGGTATTATGGCTGCTTCCGCTCCTGATGCTATTGCCGAATATTGCGCAAGAAAACCGGCATCGCGTCCCATTACTTCGATAAAAAATATTCTTTCGTGCGAGGTTGCTGTATCACGTATTCTATCCACACACTCCACGATAGTGTTAAGTGTCGTGTCGTAACCTATCGTTGAATCTGTTCCGTAAAGGTCATTGTCTATCGTGCCGGGAAGACCTATGCAGGGAACATCAAACTTTTTTGCAAATTCCATAGCCCCTGTCAAAGAACCGTTACCACCAATGACTACCAAAGCATCTATTTCTTTTTTTTGCATTGAGTCGTATGCCATTTGCATACCTTCATCGGTTGTAAATCTTGCACTTCTTGCCGTTCTAAGGATTGTTCCTCCTCGGTTTATGATACCGCTTACGTCTTCGGTTGTAAATTCTTTGATTTCGCCATTTATTAAGCCTTCATAACCGCGATAAATTCCTTTTATGCGAAATCCTTTGGCTATGCCGGCACGTGTAACGGCACGTATAGCTGCATTCATTCCCGGTGCATCTCCACCGGAAGTTAATACGCCTATTGTTTTTATTGTTGCCATGACTTTATTGTTTTTTTGACACAGATATAACGAAAGAATTGTTTTATTATTTTCAAAATCGTACTACAAGGAAATAAAAATAGTGTTTTTTGTTTATTATTTTTTGTGGCTTATCATCATACTAATGTTTAAAACTATTTTGGTAGTGTTTAACATTAATTTATCAGTGTTAAACAAAAAATAAATAGTTATAAACAAAAATTTCACTAATTTTGCCGACAATAAAATTATGAAAAAGAATAAGACAACTATATTATTGATTGTGATAGCAGCAATTGTCATTGTTTGCGTTATGAATAGTTTGGCAGAACGCACGCCGCGTGTTGAAAACATTCAAACTCAAAGCCTACAAAAGAAAATTCGCAAGAAACATTTTTCTTCTAATTGTGAGCAAGCAGGTACGTATATAACGGAAGACATCTTAACACTTGAAAATCTTTTGCCCGAAAGCAAAGAAAAATATAAAACATACGACCATAAATATTTTGTTCTCGGTTACGCCAATGAACATCGCCAGCCGGCGTGGGTTGGTTGGCTGATAACAAAAGACAGAGTAGAAAACAGGGCGACGGAAAAACTAAATAATTTTCGTCCTGATTCTTCTTTGCGATGTTGTCAATCGCTTAATTCCGATTATAAACGTAGCGGCTATTCAAGAGGTCATATCTGTCCGAGTGGAGATATGGTTTGGAGTGCAAAAGCAAATAGCGAGACATTCCTTTTAAGCAATATGAGCCCCCAAAATCAAAAATTCAATGCAGGAAGATGGGCAGATTTGGAAAGACGTTGCCGCACGTGGGCGACTATAAATGACAGTATTTTGATTATTTCAGGACCTATATTCAATAATCCTATCGGTAAAATAGGAGAAAACAATGTTACGGTGCCGAGTGAATATTACAAAATAGTGATAGATATTTCCTATCCTAAGTGTAAAGCCATAGCATTCATTATGCCGAATAAAGAAATAAAGGAATCCGTCTTTTCTTTTTCCACAACAATTAAGGAAGTAGAGGAAAGAACTCATTTGAACTTCTTTCCAAAATACAATAACAGCAAGTTGATAAATCTTTTAGAGGTTTCTTGCGATACATTGGATTGGAAATAAAATTTTAATATTACACGCATAGACTCAATTGGGGGCGTAAGACAATATTTGTCTAAATAGAAAAAACTTTGTAAATTTGCAGATTATGAGAATACGGATAACAAAAGAATTTCATTTCGAGATGAGCCATTGTTTGAACAATTACGATGGTTTATGTGCCAACATACATGGTCATAGTTACAAGTTATTTGTTTGTTTGCGTGGAGAACCGAACCAGGATAAGACATCTTCGTCGTATGGAATGGTTATGGATTTTTCGCAATTGAAAAAAATAGTGCAAAAACAGATTTTGGATTGGCTTGACCACTCGTTGATAATCGAACAACACTCGTCGTTTATCAAGGAAGTGGAAAAACTTAGCACAAAAAAGACAATAGTGAATTTTCAACCGACATGCGAGAATTTAGTACTTGCAATAAAAGACAAAATTCAGCCATTATTGCCGACGGATGTGGAATTGTTTTCTATTCGTCTATATGAAACGGCATCATCTCACGCAGAATGGAACGTGGAGGACAATCTATAATATTTTTGTAAGACTAAACTTTCTTGTTTGCTGTTAAGAAAACACAGATGTGAGTTGTAAAATATTTTAACAATTTAATCAAAAAAATAAATACCTATGGAAAATTCTGATAAATACACTATAAACAACGTAATTAAGTGGTTGCTTATATTACTTGGTATAGGGGTGGTTTTATATGCTATTTGGTATTTTAGATTTATAGTGTTATGTATATTCATTGCACTGATACTTTCCATTATCGGGCAGCCGCTGATGAATATTCTTGGAAAAATAAAACTGGGACGATTTACCTTGAACAAATCTATATGTTCCGCAATAACGTTGATTGCCGAAATATCTATAATATCATTAGTCTTGTATTTATTGATACCTCTTATCATAACGCAAGCACAAGAGTTTTCCACGATAGATATAAACAAAATAGCCACATATTACGCCGCTCCAATAGAAAAAGCAAACGATTTTGTGGTTAAGTATAATCTTTTGCCGGACAATGTGGATATTGAGACATACGTATCAAGTACGGTAATGGGAGCATTGAACAGTATCAAATTACCAAGAATAGCACAGATAATATTCTCTTTGGCAGGAAACATAATAATGGGCGTTTTGATAACTGCATTTATAACGTTTTTCTTTCTGAAAGACTCTCATTTGGTAACTAAATTCATCGATTCGGTAACTCCTGACAAATATTTGAATGAAGTTCATAATATCATAACTAATTCGCGAAATCTTATAACACGTTATTTTATCGGAATTTTCTGTGAAATCATTTTGATGATAACACTTTTAAGTATAGGCTTTTCAATAGCGGGATTCAGCAAGGCGATACTTATTGCGTGTATATGTGGCGTTATGGTTATTTTGCCATATATCGGAGTTGTCATAGGTGGAGTTGTGGGGTTGTTAATACTTTTGACAACGATATTATCGGTAGATCCGTCAGCAAATGTCGTTTCTGTAACAATAATATTTGCAATTATTTTTGCGGCAGTTAAACTTATAGATGATTTCTTATTGCAACCGCTGATTTATTCCAAAAGCGTCAAAGCCCAGCCGTTGGAAATATTTTTGGTGATACTTATGGCAGGCGAGGTAGGTGGCGTAGTGGGAATGATACTGGCTATACCTGCATATACGTTCCTTAGAATAATAGCCAAAGAGTTTTTCAGCAAATGGAAGTTTATTAAAAATCTGACAAAAGAGATTGATTAAATGGTGTTATGCAAAGCGGTGAAAAAGACTTTTAATAAGAATTTATCGGTGTTTAATAACGATTTACTGATGTGAGTGATTAATTTATTAGTGTTTAACACTAATTTACTAATCATTAACACTAATTTAACGAAAACATATAAAAATTTTTTGCAGTCTATAACGGCGAAATTTTCGTCATACGAGAACAAAACAATTATATATTTCAATATAAAGACAAACCACAAGAACTAAAAATACTTAGTAAGACAATGAATATAGTTGCTTCATTAGAATTTTTTCAGATAATAGATAATATAAAATCCGCTTGTCGAACCACCGGTGCGAGGGAATTGGCTGATGGTATAAGTTTTTCAACGGATTTTGACAAGATAACGCACAATTTAAGACAATCCTATCAAATGCGTAACTTACTTTTAGGGCTTAGAAACTTTCCCGATGTGGGTTATATCGATATGCGAAAAACTCTTTCGATGCTTGGCGTTAAGGATAGTTGTATCGCTTTGGAGGATATGCCGCAATTGTACGACAGTCTGTGTTGTATAAAAAGTATTTTGAGTTTTCTTGGTAGTGAAGACAAAGAAAAAATTCCCGATATATATGCTATAATGGAGGACGTGTATTTTGACGACAATATTTTGGTACAATGCTCAAATATTATCGATGAACACGGAAATATTCGCCCGTCTTGTTCTCCTGTTTTGAGAGATATTTATTCCAAAAAGGAGAATAAAAAACGCCAAATGGAAAGACAGATTAACGCCATATTGCAAAAAAGCAAAAAAGAAGGGTGGAGTAATGATGATGACGATATTTCCATTCGTAACGGCTCAATGGTTTTGCCAATCAAGGCTACTTACAAACGTAATGTCAAAGGTATTTTGCACGATACCTCACAAACGGGACAGACTTTCTACATTGAACCGGAGGAAATCGTCAGTTTGAATTTTGAATTAAAGGAATTGTTTTTTGAAGAGCAAAGGGAAATACATCGTATATTGTCGGAGTTTTCGGATTTGTTGAGAGAGAATTTGGAAAACTTGATAGCGTGTTACGATATGTTGGTTGAGGTGGATTTCATAAGAGCCAAAGCCGTTTATGCGTTGAAAACCAATTCCACCATGCCACAAATGAGCAATAAACCGATAGTTGATTGGTATGATGCGAGACACCCGATTTTGGAAAATGCGTTGAAACAAAAAGGAAAACAGATAATACCGTTGCGAATAGAGTTGAACGAAAAGCAGCGAATACTTGTTATTTCAGGGCCAAACGCGGGAGGAAAATCCGTTTGCTTAAAGACTTTGGCGTTGTTGCAATATATGTTGCAGTGTGGTTTGTTGGTGCCAATGAAAGAGATAAGTATTGCAGGAGTGTTTGACAATATATTTCTCTCTATTGGAGATGAGCAGAGTTTGGAAGATGACCTTTCAACTTATTCATCACATCTGAAAAATTTGTCGGAGATTTGTCAAAAGGCAGATAAAGACAGCTTGTTTTTGATTGATGAACTTGGAACGGGCACAGACCCTATGGCAGGAGGTGCAATAGGGGAAAGTATTTTGGAATACCTCAATGAGATAAATGTTTATGGCGTTGTAACGACCCATTATTCGGCTTTGAAACATTTGGCATTTGACCACAAGGGAATAGTTAATGCGGCGATGTTGTTTGACACTGAAAAAATGAAACCTTTATATACTTTATCGATAGGCACACCGGGTTCGTCCTTTGCTTTTGAGATTGCACAGAAAACAGGTTTGAGCAAAGCGATAATAGACAACGCAAAAAAGAAATTAGGAAATCAAAACATAAGATTTGAAGAGAATTTGCAGCAGATAGAAGTCAATAAATTGGAAAGTGAAAAGCATTTAAGAAGTGCCAAGCAGTATGACGACATTTTATATCAGACGGTGCAGAAATATAAGGATATGACCTTGAAATTAGAAGCCGAGAAAAAAGATATACTTAATTCTGCACGCAATGAAGCCAAGCAAATTCTTAAATCGGCAAACAAACAAATAGAACATACTATTGAGCAAATAAAAACTCAAAAAGCTGAAAAGCAAACTGTCAAGACTTTGAAACAAGATATTCAAAACACCTTGACTGCTATTGAACATCAAATTCAAGAGCCTGTACAAAAGGAAGAAATCAAACTAAAAAAAGAGAATATTAAACTTGTAACTACTCCAATCGAACAAGGTGATTATGTTATCTTGCCGCAAAGTGAGACAATCGGTAAAGTGGTAAGCATTGACAAGAATCGTCTTCAAATAGATATGGGAGATATAAAAATTCAGACCACAAAGAAAAATGTTTTGAAGATAGATAAAACTTCTTACCTTAAACAACAAAAAGATAACTCTAAAACTTCTTCTAAATCTTTGGTTGGAGTTCAAATTAAGACATCTTTTGACATCAATACCATACGTCAGCATTTCAACCCGCAGTTGGATTTGCGTGGATATAGGGGAGAAGAAGCCATTTGCGAGTTGGAAGAATTTTTGGATAAGGCTCGAATGCTTGGCGAGAGACAAATAAAGATTTTACACGGTAAGGGCGACGGAATATTGAAAACATTGGTAAGAGATTATTTGCATGCTCAAAAAGATGTTGAATCATATCACCCGGAAGATATACGTTTCGGTGGCGAAGGCATAACAATAGTTCATTTTAGATGATATGGGTTTTACGAATAGATAAAGCGTTGATGTTTTGTTACAGCAACGCTTTTGTTTTTCATATAAAAGTCTTGTAATACCAAAAAAGCATCGAAAAGTTCTTATTTTAGAAAAAAAATTAATACCTTTGCAAATCTTAATGTAAAAGGGTGTCTAAAACAATGTAAGCGGGCTTGCATTTGTTACAAGATACCGATTATTTTCAATGTTTAAGAAAAATAACATAATAATGAATACAAAAAACATAATATCGAGTCTGATTTGCTTGTGTGTTGTAATGCTTGGCAATGTAACTCTTAAAGCACAGACAGCAATAGATGGAGCAAATATTGGTTTTATGGCTACTACGCCTCCTAACTATGATGGTTGGACTGCAAGAACTGGAACATATTCGGGCTATGGATCGGTAAATATGCCGCCTTATACATGGACTGCAACGCACAATAATCCTTCAACAGCAACACTCAGTGGCGGTTATGGTAGCAGTGAAACGGTTTATGCTTTTGAAATAAATACCAATACGAGTGAGTACGATGCCAATTCAAATAATGGATTAAAAAAAATACCTACCGACTTAGGATTTACTCGTTCTGTTCGTTTAGGTAACATTTCACTTGGCGGGGATTGTTCGGAGTTATCGTATCGTTTGAAAATAAATGATACCAATTGTTTGCTTACATTTTGTTATGCAATGGTTTTAACAGCACCTCACCCGGGAGACCATTTTGCAAATCCTACATTTGAGGTGGATATTGTTAATTTGAGTGATAATTTGGTTAAAGAGTGTTTGTTTTTTCAAAACTGTGGAGATGTAAATGTTAGTAATAATCTGCCTGCCGGTTGGCATAAAGGAGCAACAACTGGTTCCTGGGGGGATCAATGGATTTATTTGGATTGGCAACAGATTACTGTCAATTTGAGTGAATTTCTTAATGAGACAGTAAAGTTGCGTATAAGAGTCTCTGGTTGTGCCTATTCTGCTCACGCAGGTTATGGATACTTTACTGCAAAAGTTGGAGCATCTACAATTTCTCTTTCGGGTTGTGCAGGAGAGGGGGAGACCGTAACTTCGGCAGAAGCACCGATAGGTTTTAAGAAATACGAGTGGTTCCCTATTACTTACGGAACAACCGACCAATATGATATAGAAGCTCAATATTCTGAAGATGCTGTTGTTTCGGAAGAAAGAATATTTGAGGTTACCAATATAAATATGGAAAGCGAAGACAAAAAAACATTTGCTGTTCGTTTGACTTCACCTACTCAACATGTTGCTTGGGCTACTAATCCTGCTGCTGCTTGTGTTACTTATATTCCTGCCAACGTTCATGATATGCGTCCTAAATTTGATGATATGCAACTTCATAAATATATTCCGGTCGATCCTGAAAGTGCAGAAGATAATATAGGCTTTTTGTTTGAAGATGTTCAGGCTCGTAATATAGATTACCCATTGGATTGGCAGAAGTTTGATTTTGGAGACGGATATTCTTTGGAATTGATTAAAAACAAAGCCACCAATTTATGGACTGTTGATGAAACCGCAACACCTATGGGGGCAAACAAAGTGAAGATAGTTTATAATCCGACAACAAATAATCCCGATACAATATTCCATACCTACAATACAGGTAATTATATATTCACTCGTTATGCACATTCTTATCCTATCGACCCTGCCGATACATTGGAATGTACCAAATCTGATACCTTACACATAAATGTGCCTGTTCGTCCTACATTATTATTGACAGGACCTGATACTGTTTGTTTCGGTGATAAATTAACGGTTGTTGCAACTTCACCCGGCGACAATGCAGCTACTTATACTTATGAATGGTGGCATGGCGATGATGATGTGAATGCGGTAGATCCTTTTTATACGGGTACAAATTGTGAAATAACATCATTGGAAGAAGATGTGGTATTTCACGTCAAGGTTACAACCGAAGAAGGCTTTTATCGTTGGGGTTGGGATACTGTCATAGTACAAGCAATTCCTGATATACATATAGAGGGTGATACTATGATTTGTATCGGCGAAAAACTTCATTTAACAGCAACTAATTTGAATGAAGGAACTCTTGGTATTAAATGGGCATATCAAAGACCTACTCAAAACACTACTGTTGGCGAAACTCCATTGCCTGCTGTATTGGAAGATGCGGTTACACAAGATACTGTTGTGTATGTCATAGCAGAAACAACCAATCATTGCATATCTTCAAAGAGCAAACAGATTGTAGTTGTAATACCAAAAGTTGTTGCAGACAAAAAAGAGATTTGTGTGGGTGATGAGGTAATACTTACAGGTAGCGGTGCTGTTGATTATTCTTGGGCATCAACTCCTACCGATGCTTCGTTGCAAGAGGGAGAGAAAGGTCTTAATCCTGTAAAAGTTTCTCCGCGAGAAACAACGGAATATACAATGACCGGTTACGGACAAAATAATTGCGAAGCAACTACAAACATAACAATAACTGTTGTTCCCGACCCTATCGTCAATTTCGGTTTTTCACCGAGTTTTGTAGATGTTGAAGAACCTTCTGTTAAGTTCGTAGATTCTTCTATGTATTCTGCAAAAAGCGAATGGACGTTTTCTGACGGCGGTTCGGCAGAAGGTGGTAGTGTTATACACCAGTTTAGTACTTTGAATGTTAATACGGTATCTGTTCATTTGGTTACTTCAAACAGATTGGGCTGTTCGCAAGAAGGCGATACCACATTACCTGTGAAATTGTTCTCGGTGTGGGTTCCTAATGCTTTTTCACCTGACGGCGACGGCATCAATGATAGATTTTTCTTTATAACGGCAAATGATTTGGACGATGTTATATTGGAGGTTTATGACCGTTGGGGCACGAAAGTGTGGTCATACACAAATCCTCATTATCAATATGAATCCAACGATGATATAAACAAATATGGTTGGGACGGTACATACAAAGACAAGTTTGTTCAAAACGGTACGTATGTTTGGCGTTTTTCTTATCGTCGTCCCGGAAATACCCGTGTTTATGACTTGCAGGGAACGATAACATCTGTAAGATAGACAATAATATTTTTAGAAACAATATATGGTAATGCTTTTTTATAATTAAAGAAAGTGAATGTAAAAACAAGCCAGCCGAAAGTTTATTGCTTTCGGCTGGCTTGTTTTTAATAGTTATTGATTAATTTTTGTTGTTGTGAGTTATCGTGGAATTAGTGTTTAATAATGATTTACTGATGTGAGAGACTAATTTATTAATGTGGGAGATTAATTCACTGATGTTAAACAACAATTTGTTAAATACACTACTTGTTAAATGCGTTGCAAAAAAAGAGTAAAGCAATAATGTTATCGCTTTACTCTTCCCTGAAAAATATAAGATTAAACTATTCTAAATTCAGTTCTTTTTTGATTTTCTCTATTTTTTTCAAAGAATGCTTTTGCAATTGCTCAAAATTTTCGCCTATGGAATACTCGCTGCGAACACCAAAATAGAATTTGATTTTCGGTTCAGTGCCTGACGGACGGATAGAAACCTTGCTACCGTCCTTTAAGAACCATTGCAAAACATTGGATTTAGGTAAGGAAAGATTTTCTTCTTTACCGGATTTCAAATCCTTTGAAATCTTTAATTCGTAGTCATTAATCTTAACGATTTTTTGACCCAATAATTCTTTTGGAGGATTGTTCCTAAAATTATCCATCATTTTCTCTATTTCCTCTGCACCACTCTTGCCTTTTCTTACTATAGACAACAAACTTTCTTGCCAATAGCCATATTTTTGATATATTTGCAACAAAATATCGTATAGAGTTTCTCCCTGTTGTTTAGCCCACGCAGTCATTTCGGCAAGCAGACAACAAGTAGCCAATGAATCCTTATCTCTGACCATATCCGACGGCATATAACCATAACTCTCCTCACCACCGCCGATATACTTTTCTTTGCCCTCTAATTCCAAAACCTTGTCGGCAATCCATTTGAAGCCGGTCAAAACACTATAACATTTTACGCCGAAGTCTTCCGCTATGATGTTTATCAGTTCGCTTGAGACAATTGTTTTAATCATAAATTCCTTACCTTTCAAACGCATCAATTCTTTATTGCGTAGTAAGATATAATAAGTCAAAAGCGATGCCGTTTGATTACCATTCAAAAGGACAATATTACCTTTGTCATTTCTAACACAAAGGGCTTCTCTATCTGCATCAGGGTCGGTTGCAAGAACAATATCGCAGGATTTTTCTTCCGCAAGTTTCAAAACCAAATCCAACGCCACCCTTTCCTCAGGATTAGGCGAAAGACAGGTTGGAAAATTGCCGTCAGGTATAGATTGTTGCGGCTCGCAGATAACATTGTTAAAACCCCAGCGATGTAATGCTTCGGGAACCATTTTATAACCCGTTCCGTGCAATGGTGTATAGGCTATCTTGATATTTTTGAATGTATCCAAATGAGCTGTTGCCAAAGAAATATTTGCTATCTTGGAGTAATATATTTCATCAAAGTCTTCGCCAAGAAGAGTGATATTATTCATATTGTCTTGCATCTTGACTTGCGAAATATCGGTGATTTTCTCAACTTCTTTAATAACATTGACATCGTGAGGTGCCACCAATTGTCCGCCGTCAGACCAATAAGCCTTGTAGCCATTGTATTCTTTCGGATTATGCGAGGCTGTAAGCATCACTCCTGCATTGCAACCAAGTTCTCTTACTGCAAAAGAAAGTAATGGTGTCGGGTGAATTTCTTTGAACAAAAACACTTTCATACCATTTGCCGCAAAAACTTTGGCAACAATCTGTGCAAAATCTTTACTATTGTTTCTTGAATCGAATGATATTGCAACTTTTATTTCTTTTTCCGTCGGATTTTGTTGTAATATGTAGTTTGCAAATCCTTGTGTGGATAAAGCGACAACAATACTATTCATTCGGTTTGTGCCTATGCCCATAATACCACGCAATCCACCTGTACCAAAACTTAGTTTCTTATAAAAAGCATCGTTAAATTCGTTTATGTCTTCTTGTTTAAGGCGTAGTATTTCGTCTTTTATTTCTTTATCAATAGTACTGTCTAACCACTCTTGTGCATTCTGAACGGCGTTTTTATCAAGTTCTATCATCATTGTATATGTTATTATAATTTGTTATTTTGAAATCTTTTTGTTGTTTGATTTTGCAAAATCGAATAATCAAACACAATTATGCGTTGCTGCAAAGACGATGAGTTTTGCTTATCTTCTTTTTTTCTTTGCAGGTTTGGTTTGCAGTTCAGCCAATCTCTCTTCGGCTTCAAGGCTACCGAGTTCAGCGGCTTGCTTATAACATTTTATCGCTTCTTTTTTGTCTTTTTTTAGATTAATACCGTTTTCGTATTCACTGCCTATGATAAACCAACTCTCTGCTTTCGTTATTTTTTTCAAACCTATGGACAAAAAACCACTTATATCGTGATACTTGTTGTACTTCTCTATGGCTATCATTTCAGAAGCGAGCGTCAGGCCTTGTGCATTGGCAAGATTGTAATATTCCATTGCTTTTTGCTTGTCTTGTTCTACTTCGTAGCCGTTATATAAGAGTTCGGCGTAAGTAAATTGTGCCATCGGGTCGTTATTTTTCAGTGGAATATCCAATAATTTCAACGCTCTTTCATAGTCAGGACGCACACTTTGATTACAAGAAAGGATATAAGCCAAACATGCCATTGAAGGGGTATCATTTTGCTGTACGGCTTTTTCATACCAATATGCAGCCTCTTGTAGATTCTGTTCCACAGGGTCGCCCTCCAAGTACATATCGCCTAAACGCCTTTGAGCAAAAACTTCGTTCCTTTCTGCACAAAGACGATACCAAAGCATGGCACGTGCAGTTGATTTGGTAGTTCCTATACCTTGGTCAAACATTGTTGCAACCTTCATTTGGGATTTTTCATTTCCTCTTTCGGCAGCCATCAAATAATAATTGAAAGCATTGGTTAAATTCTCTGCTGTGCCAAGTCCGTTTTCGTACATATAAGCCGTTTTATACTGGCTTTCTATATTGTTTTTGTCTGCTGCTTGTTTATACCAGATAAAAGCGTCTTTGTAAGATTGAAGCATACCCACGCCGTTGTAGTATTGGTTTGCCAATACATACATACTTCTCACATTGCCGCTCTTGGCTTTCTGCAACAAACCTTGTGCATTCAGATTTATAGTCAGTGTAACTATTACAGCAGTTATTAATATCCTTTTATTGATGTCCATAGTTATTTTATTCAATAATTGTTGTGGTTATTTATATTTTGCAAACGATGCTTTGATTAGTCTTCGTATTGCCATAATTCCTCTTTATTCCAAAATTCCAACGCAGTCGGATAGCCTTCGTTGAATGCCAATTTTATATAATTAATGCCCTTAGGAATATCTTTCTTGCAACCTTGACCATAATAAAGCATTGTGCCTGTTTTGAACATAGCCTTGGCAAGATTTCCTTTATCAGCCGCTTTTTTATAGTAATTGAAAGCCGTTTGAATATTCTTATTGACACCAACTCCGTTCTCATACATTTCTCCAAGACAGAAAGAAGCCTCGTACATACCCAATGTATCGGCTTGATTGAAGTATTTGAAAGCAAGATGATAGTTCTTTTCAATCTCTATTCCTTGATAATACAATTCTCCTAAGGCAAAAGCAGCGTCTTTTTGGTTTTGGTCGGCTGCTTTCTTGTACCATTTGACTGCGGTTTCGATATTCTTTTGGTATTTGTTATCCTGAGAATACATTTTACCCAATTTGTATTGAGCATTGGCGTCGCCGTCTTGTGCTGCACGCATAAAAGTTATCTGACTATTGGCATTAAAACAGATAATACTTAGAAAAATTAACGTAACTGTCTTTTTTATCATATCGTTTCTCATACTGTCTTTTTTGTGTTTGGTTTGAGTACAAAAACTCTTAATTTCTAATAATTCATATTAATAGACCACAAAATTACAAATTTTATGCCTATCTGCAAAATACACAAATCAAAAAATGTTTTACTTAATAATTTTTTAATTCTTGACCTTAGGGTGATGACCGCAGGAATGAAAATTTTCTTTCCAGTATTTCTCTTCTAATGATGAGACAATCACACCCTTAGAAGTGGAAGTGTGGATAAAATTAGTTTCATTAAGAAATATTCCTACGTGATTGATATTCTTTTTGCCAAAGAAAACCAAATCTCCCTCTTTAAGTTTGTTGTAAGACGAGAATATATTGACTTCTTTTGCCATATCGCCACTTCTTCTCGGTAGTTTTATATTAAAAACATCTTGATATACATTACAAACAAAGCCGCTGCAATCCACACCCTTTTTAGTCGTGCCGCCAAGAACGTGAGGCGTGCCAATCCAATCAATACAATAATTCGTCAAGCGTGTATTGTGTTTTTTCAAATAGTTTTTTGAGTTTTGATATACAGCATCGCTGTAATTTGCCTTATCGTCTGATTTGGACGATGATGAAGATGAATTGTTTTTTGACGAAGACGAGTTATTCTTATTTGAAGAACTGTGTCTGTTTGATGAAGAATGATTTCTGTTTTGTGATGTTCGTTTGCCGTTGTGGTTTATCGCTTCATTGACAGGCACACAAGATGCCATAAGTAGCGTTGCCAAAACAAGCATTGAAATTATCTTTATTTTCTTATTCATAAAGGCTGTGTTTTTATGTGAAACCGAGTTTTTAATCATCAATATCATTCAAACGTTCTTTAATACTATTCAAACACTCTTTCAAACTATCTTCCCAATGTGGAATTTCAATACGAAGATTTAATTTTATATCATATTTATCCATCACACTATACGACGGACGTTTGGCAAGAGTCGGGTAGTCTTTGGAAAGAATTGGCAGAACTTTGCAGTTCAAATTGCTAAACTCCATAATCTTTCTTGCAAAATCATACCACGAACAAACGCCCTCATTAGAAAAATGAAAGATGCTGTCTATCGGCATATGATCTACCATTTTCATTATGGTTTTTGCCAAATCTGTTGCGTATGTGGGAGAACCTATTTGGTCGAATACGACATTTATGCTGCTCTTGGTAGCTCCCAATTTAAGCATTGTTTTAACGAAATTATTGCCGAACTCACTATATAACCACGATGTACGTATTATTTTAGCATCTTTATTGCAACGTAAAACTTTCTTTTCTCCTTGAAGTTTGGTGTTGCCATAAACATTCTTAGGATTGGCTGCGGATTGCGGCGTGTAAGGAGTGCTGTTTTTCCCGTCAAAAACGTAATCGGTGGAAATATGAATGAAGCGGGTTTTGTATTTCTTGGCGTATTTTGCCAAAAGATACGGAGCCGTAGCGTTTAACAACAAGGCTTTGTCATAATTATTTTCTGCATCATCGACAGCAGTGTAAGCAGCACAATTAATCAAAAAATCAAAAGACCCTGCTTTCAAATAATTGTCTATCTCTTCTTCGGAAGTTACGTCTAATTCCTCAAAATCGGTAAAGGAAAATTGGTGATTGTAATCATCGGAAATTTTTCTCAGACTGTTACCAAGTTGTCCATCGGCACCGGTTACTAATATATTCATATTAAAAATATTTATAATTTTACGGCAAAGTTAATACAAAAAAAGTTTTTAGGTTGTAACTTTGCAAATAATTTTCTTAAAAATAAATAACAATTTTTTGAAATCAGATAACGGAAAAATGATGTTTAATAAAAATTTAGCCATGTTTAATAAAAATTCATCAGTGTTTAACAAAAATTACACCTTTTCGCATATTGCGTTGAACATATTATTAAGTTTCTTTTTGCTTTTACAACTCTTTCCTCCGCTTTGGGTTCAGGACGTAACGTCATTGCGTCATTTTCTTATAGCATTGTTTGATATTTCGGCTTTGGCTGTTATTTTGGTAGGCGTTTTTAAGCAAAAAATATCCGTTGCCAATCCTTTACGATTTAAGCCTATACTTGTTTTCTTGTTTCTTATAGCATTTATGGGCATAAGTATGATTTGGGCAATGAATAGAGTAGAGAGCATAGCGGTATGGAATAGGTGGATATTGGTTTTTGCATCTTCTTGCTTGATTGGACTGATGCTTACAAATTCTCCAAAGACTTTTCACGTTTTGGTATATTGTACGATTGTTGTAACATTTGTCAATGTTTTGACTTGTATAATCGGTTATTATTATTTTGATTTACATATATCGCAAAGAAGAAATCTTATGCTCAATGGCGGATATGGTAACAAGAATATATTTGCCGTTTGTCTATTGGTAAAACTTCCGTTATTGTATTATGCAATCTTTCGATACAAAAAGGTTTGGAAAATTATTTCGTTGGTATTGGTTTTCGGTGTTTGTTTTTCTCTTGTGATTTTGTCGGCACGCAGCACGTTTATTGGATTGATGTTGCAAATGATTATACTATTGGTTTATTTGCTGTTTCAAAATTTTAGATTCAAAGCACGAAAGAAATATATAATAACTATTGCTGCTGTCATCTTGGTTGCATTCGTGGGATTTTTCTCAGGTAACAGGTTTATAAGTTATAATTATAATAAATACGCATCAAAGACGGTTAAAAACAATTATACCATTGCCGCAAGAGTTAAAACAATAGAAGAAGGCAATTCAAAAGGCAGGTTATTGATTTGGGAACACACGATAGATATTATTAAGAAAAGTCCTTGGATAGGTTACGGCGTGGGAAATCATAAACTTGCCATTATGCAGGTTGAAGCCGCTGCAAAAACAAATTATGTTGTCAGCGACCACGCACATAATGATTTTCTTGAAATGCAAAGCGAATTGGGAGTAGTTGGAGAATTGCTTTATGTGTTGTTATATCTTTCAATGTTTTTTGTAGGAATAAAAATAATGTATAGTAGAAAGACAAAAGAACAATATAGATTGATTGCCTTGTGTTCGATATTGCTGCTTTTGACTTATATGAATGATGCGTTGTTTAACTTTCCCAATGAAAGGGCATCAAATCAAATTTATTTGGCGTTAAGTGTGGCGATGATGTTTTTTGTTTATAACAAAACGAGAAAAGATATTCGTTTTATGAAAAGACCAAAGACAGTTATTGTTGCATCAAGCGTTGTTATTGTTTTATGTTTGTATGTGGAGAGTTGCCATTTTATTTCTTCCATTGAGCAACACAGAAGAATAATTTGTTACAACTCTCGAAACAAAAATCATATTCCTCCGTCATATTGGGTCAATGTTATGCCGTGGTTACCTAATATCGATGAGAGTACCAAACCTATTGCGATAAACAATGCAGCAATGTTTGCTTTGGACGGTGATTATCGTTCGGCTGTCAATATTGTTTTGGCGGACAACTCCAATCCTTATTATGGTTTGAAAGAATATCGTTTGGCTTCGTATTATGCACATTTGGATATGATAGATTCTTCCAATTATTGGGCAGATAAATGTATTGCGATGAAACCTCTGTGTTACGATCCGGTTAGTGTGAAAGTCGGTAATTGCATTAAGCAAAACGACAAGCAAGGTCAAATCCGTTTAATCACCGATTATTTGAGTAGAGAGAAAAAAGAACAACGTGCGTGGATTAAACTTATTGATATTTACTTGAAAGACGGCGATATAGAAAGTGCAGAAAAAGTTTTTCAACAATTTTGTATTTATAATGACCAAAATAAGGAGATTTTGAGCAAAAAAAAGGAAATAGATGCCATAAAACAGCAAAAATAATGCTCAAAATAATGCAATGAAAATATATTTTGAAAAATTTTTATCCTTGATAATCAATTTAATATAATAAATTGATAAAAAAAGTATAAAAAAAATTATCGCAATAAGAAATCTTGTTGTACTTTTGCGGGGTTAAAACAAAAGAATTTATAAACACTTTAAAATTTTTTAAGAAATGAAAAAAGTATTGTTCGTATTAGCAATCGCTGGCTTCTTCGCTGCATGCGGAAGCAAAGCAACTGAAACTGCAACTGAAACAGCTGCTGAAACTCCAGTTGAAGAAACTGTTGAAACTGTAACTGAAACTCCAGCAGAAACTCCTGTTCAATAATTGAAAGGATTCAGTTAAAAAGCGAAATGAGCAGTCCCATAAAACAGACTGCTTTTTTTTGTGTCCATAGCCTAAGAAACTTTTTGATTTTCATTTACGGAAATTCGTTTTTAAGAAACCTAAGTTTTTTATCGCCCAATTATTTTTCTTTTATCAGCAAACATTTTTTGAAAAACATAGTTTGATTTTGCGATGCGACCAATCGGCAAAATAATCACACTGACTATTTTATTAGTGTTAATGATTATTTCGCTGATTACACTGACTATTTTACTAAGTTCAATAATCGCTAAAACAATTGATATTTTTGTTTTTTCGGTATCGCTAATTGATTAACTACCGAGTAGTTTTGTTGGATTGGTGTTGAATTTAATATCCACTGCAATTCCTTACATATAGTCGCCAACCGTCATAATAGGCACAATAAGCATAAAGCATACGGGTCGATGTGGAACTTTCAATAGGAGAACCGTCAAAACCTAACCATTTGCCCTTACATTTAGGGCAGGTAATTATAACATTGTTTGAAGTATCGACCTCCAATCGTCCTTTGCAGCCTTTGGTAACGCACGAACGCTCGTAAGCCATAAAATCATAGTGAGAATTACGAAAGACAATAATACCGCGGTTGCCACCTTCAAAGTACTCCCAACCACGATTGCCTTCGTTGAGGTAAAAATATTCCGTAGTGTCGGGTTCAATATAGAAATTTACATAACCCCACTCATCAAAATCATTGCTGCAACTATTGGTGGCAACCAATAGCGATATTGCTAATAATATTTTAAGAAAAAATTTATGCACTCCGCTTATGCTTAAAATCTTTTGTATTATTATCGTTTTGATACGTGTTTTACGAATTATTGTTCGGCTGCAAAAAACGTAACCAACAATACCTTGCCAACTATTGCAAGTGAATTTTTATCTATGCAGTCTATATCGTCTTTTGTTGTATGCCAATAAGGAAAGAAAGACGTGTTTGCACTATTTTGTACGATGTCAATCGTCGGTATTTTCGCATAATGATTTATCCAAATGTGATCGTCCATTACCGAATTGTAATTATCGTTTAAGAAAATATCGCCATAACCCAATTCTTTGGCGATGTTCCACACGTTATTCATTATTGAAGGAGCGTATCCCATTGATTGCATTTCTTTTGTGAAACGCAAATCTTTGTAACCAACCATATCCAAAAGTATTCCGTATTTTGCACGATAGTAAGCCGTATGTGGCGTTTGCGACCAATATTGCGAACCCAAGCACCAGTCTGTTTGGTCGTTGTTTTCGTATTCCGCCCACTCGGGAGCCCCTTGATCTTCCAAATCAAAGAGTACTAAATCCAATCCCTGCTTTATTTTTTGTCCTTTCAATAAGCGAGCGATTTCCATTAATATACCAACTCCACTTGCTCCGTCATTTGCACCTATTATAGGGCTTTTATGATTGTTCGGATTTTCGTCTTGGTCTGCCCACAAGCGGGAATCCCAATGTGAAGCGAGCAAAACTCTGTCTGTTGCTTCGAGATTAAATGATGCGATGATGTTTTTGCCTTTTACTTGCTTACCGTCATAAAGTTTTGAAGTAAATTCCTGAACATAAACAGTGTCAGCCTTGGATTTAAGATAAGAGACAAGAAAATTTGCACATTGCTCCGCTGCCTTGCTTTCGGGAGTACGAGGACCGAAATCACATTGCGTTTTGACGAAATAATATGCGCTGTCGGCACAGAACTCAGGCGTTTTTATTTCTTTATAATTCACTACGTCTTCTGATGTATCCACTTTTTTGTTTTTACTGCACGAAAACATAACACCGCAACAAAGAAAGATTATTGCTATTATCTTTATCTTGTTATTCATTTCTTTGAACTCTTTATTAGTGAAAACTCTTATTTTTTGAAATTATTGTTTTTCTATTCTATTCACAATACATATTTACTATATCGATAATGGATTTTGTGCAGACAGGACAAAACGGAGTCAGGTCTCTCATCATACAGTGTTGGTAAGGACGATAAAATCCTTTGCCCATATATGCTGCACCTTCAAACACGCCGACTTTGTTTTCGTATTGCTTGGTTGCAGGTGTAGGAATAGGAGTGTCTTTATCAATCATATCGCCCCACTTTTTGGAAAAATCAACCAAGGTGGTAACATTGTTTTCGTAAGGCTCGACTTTGGAAGAAGTAACTCCCGCCTGAGAATCATTGTCTGCGTATTCATCGCCAAGACCGGCGAAACTGTGCGAAAATTCATGTACAATCACTTCCTTGCTTTTCTTTCCCATATAGCAAGTTGCATAATAATTGTAAATACCGCCACCTCCGTAAATGCTGTCGTTACATACCAAAATCATAGCATCGCACGGCACTTCATCGACCACATCATACAATTCCCAAAGATTGCGTGTCATTATATAACGAGGCGAGCCGAATGTATTATACACAACACCCAAATCGCTTTGAGTAACCTTTGAGTCTTTCAAACCACCGATACCGCTTTGTTTTGCATATCTTTCAACGGCGGTTATCTCTATTTTATCTTTCAAACTCTTGTAAGGCTCTTCGGAAAACATATATTCGGTCATGGATTTAAGGTCTTGCATCATTTTTTCTTTCTCGCTATGTGTGTAACCCACAGGAATAAGAACCAAATCCACTCTTTGTTCGACTTTTCTCTTTGTTTTGTTTAGCGTAATCACTTTCGGGTGCGACGGCTTGGCTTTATTACCGAAGAACTCCACTCCGCGAATTTCATTTTTGTCTATCTCGTATCGTGCGACCTCTTTCCAATTATTTACGCTGTCTCTTACCGAAAAGGCAATCTCTACTTCGTTTTTCGGATAGGGTACAACGACAACTTCTTCGAAGTTTCCGCACATATTTTTCGCTTCGTCCATACTCAACCACTCATTGAAAAGTGATGAAACACCTTTGGAGAATATCAGTTGCTTTGTTTGTTTGTCGTAAAGGCTTACCAAATACGCTCCGTTGTTTGTTTTGTCAATCAAATTGGTATGAGAACCCGAGAAATATGGTATTTCAATTAATTGTTCGATTGTAAAATAATCTATGCCCACTCTTCCCGAGTGCGAATAATCTATTCTAAGTCCCGTATTGGTGAAGTATGTATCGTATTGTGCCAAACACAAAAATGGCAGCATAATTAATGTAAATGCTATTATTGACTTGATTTTCATTTGTATGAATTGTTTTTTGCTTAAAGCTGTTGATAAAAATTTTACCCTGCAAAATTACGTTTATTTCTTCAAAACACCAAAAGTTTTTACTTAAACAAATAAATTTTTCGGATAAAAGTTCTTGAAATATTTGGTAGATTAATTCAAAAAGTGTAAATTTGCAGCCGTTAATTGATAAAACGGACAAAATTACGGCATTCGAGGTTGTGGGATTGGAAGGAATTATGCCGTTGTTCGTTAAAAAATTTTTGAATGAATAAATATAAAACATATAACCACAAGGAGTTTATTTCTCACGACTTCTTAAATATAAAAGAATTGGATAGGTTCTTTTAATCACTCACATTGGTATTTTTTTGTTTAACAATAATCAAATAGTGTTAAACATCAGAATAGCCAAAACACTTGAAAATTTCGTTTGTCAAATATTCGTATTGTTTTTCTTTGAGATAAATAAAAAACGAAGACAAAAAAGTAAAACAATCGAACAAAAACAGATTAGCAGTTTAGTAACATATTAATAATATAAAACATTTAACATTATGGAATTACCTTTCGCAGAAAGTTGGAAAATCAAGATGGTAGAACCTCTTAGAAAATCCACAAGAGAACAAAGAGAGCAATGGTTGAAAGAAGCTCATTACAATGTATTTCAACTAAAATCAGAGCAAGTTTATATTGACCTTTTGACAGACTCGGGAACGGGTGCTATGTCGCAAGAACAATGGTCGGCGATGATGTTAGGCGATGAATCCTATGCAGGTGCCACATCTTTTTATAAGTTTGAAAATATGGTGAAGAAAATCTTCGGATTGGATTATATTATTCCTACTCACCAAGGTCGTGCAGCCGAAAATGTGTTGTTTTCATATCTTGTAAAAGAAGGTAACGTTATACCTGGCAACGCACATTTCGATACTACCAAGGGTCATATCGAATCACGTAAAGCAAAGGCTATCGACGTAACAACATTAGATGCAAAAGACACTCAAAAAGAAGTGCCTTTCAAAGGTAACGTTGATTTGGTAAAATTAGAGCAAGTGCTTACCGAGAATAAAGGCAATGTTCCGTTTATGGTGCTTACCATTACCAACAATACTGTTGGTGGTCAGCCTGTAAGTATGGAAAACATCAAAGCAACATGTGCTTTGTGTCATAAATACAATGTTCCGGTGGTTATGGACTCCGCTCGTTTTGCAGAGAACGCTTATTTTATCAAAACAAGAGAAAAAGGCTACGAAAATAAAACCATCAAAGAGATTGTATTGGAAATGTATGCAGATGTAGATGCTGCAACGATGTCTTGTAAGAAAGACGCCATAGTTAATATGGGTGGTTTTATCGCAACAAGAAAAAAAGAATGGTTTGAAGGTTGCAAATTATTCTGTATTCCATTCGAGGGCTATATCACATATGGTGGTTTGAACGGTAGAGACTTGAACGCAATAGCGCAAGGTTTGGACGAAAATACAGAGTTTGATATGCTTGAAACACGTATCAAACAGGTTCAGTATTTGGCAGCTAAATTGGACGAATATGGAATCCCTTACCAAAGGCCTGCCGGCGGACATGCAATATTTGTTGATGCTGATAAGGTATTAGACCAAATTCCAAAGGAAGAATTTCCTGGACAAACGCTTACTTGCGAATTGTATTTGGAAGCAGGTGTTCGTGCTTGCGAGATAGGATATATGGTTGCAGATCGTGATCCTGTTACAAGAGAAAATCGTTTTGAGGGATTGGATTTATTGAGATTGTGCATACCAAGAAGAGTCTATACAAACAATCATATGGACGTTATTGCAGCAGCATTGAAGAACGTTTATGATCGTAGAAACGAAATCAAAAGAGGTGTGGAAATTGTATGGGAAGCACCATTGATGCGTCATTTTACGGTTCAATTGAAACGCTTAGGTTAAGAAAATAGCGTTTTAATATAGTTGATTTGCGTCAAAAAAGTATTTGTTATATTTTTGACGCAAATTTTTTTATAATGTAAATCAACGCATTGCGGGTAGGGGGGGGATTTTGATAAAAAATATTTTGGTGGAAAGAGGAAAACATATTAAATTTGCAATCTGAAACCATATAGTTGTGTCTATCACAGCTATTAAATTATCATCATTTTTACATTCATTTTTTTGTTGCGAGCCGTTCTTTATGGCTCGCACTTTTTTATTGCTTTTTAATAAAAACAAAAGTATTTTTTATTTGCTAACCTTTTCGTTTGACTTGGTATTCAAGTGTAGTCAAAATATCGAAGACCCTATCTCTGAAATCGCCTTGAATCAATATAACACCGTCTTTGACAGCACCGCCGACACCGCATTTGGTTTTAAGCATTTTGCCCAAAGTGTTCAAATCCTCGTCTGAACCGATGAAATTTTCCACAAGTGTAACTTTCTTGCCGCCACGTTGCTTTTTGTCAAGAGAAACATAGAGTTTTTGTTGCTTATTAGGTAGCGTCTCAATTGTTGGAACTTCTTGGCTAAAATCATAATCGGGATTGGTGGAATAAACCACGTTCAAAGAAGATAAATCCGACAGAGTATTTATTTTATTTTTGCTCATAATAAATGTGTATGTTTATATATTTTTTTATTTTCAATAACTGCTATATTAGTGTTTAATATCAATTTATTAATCACTCACATTAATTTACTAATGTTTAACACTAATTTGCTAATCACTCATATTGATTTGTTGATGTCTCACATTAATAAAATGCTGTGAAATATTATAAAGGTAACTGCAATTTTTCTTTTATCTGTTTGATTAATTCTTGAATTTTGGCTTCGCCAGGGAATACTTCACTGCGTTTTTCGTCAGGAATTATAACGTTGAGCGATGCCGGATTGATAGAAAACTCCAATGTGCTGTCCTTTATTTCCACCGCTTCTCCGTCCAAATTCAACAATCCGTCCTCAAAACCTTCCACTCTTACGTTCTTGGCAGTGTAGGTATTGACATATAAACTTTTGTCGAAGTTTCTGAAAAACATAAACTGCACAACCAAAATCGCCAAAGCCAAAGGAACTTTTTTAACAATGCTAACGTCCAACAATCCGTCATTAACGCAAGCCTTTGGGGCCACAACGGCGTTGTAACCAAATTGATTGGAATTGGCAAAAGAGATAAACAAGGCTTCGCTTTCTATCTCTTGATTGTCTATAAACAATTTGTATTTTTTAGGTTTGTAGTTAAGGTAGTCTTGCAAGACAAGTTTCAGATAAGTTTTCAATCCTCTTGTTGTATTGCCCGTAAATTGTTTTGCGATAAGGGCGTCAAAACCCATACCTGCGATAGAAGCGTAAGGAATGCCATTGACATTGACTGTATCCATATTGATAGAATTGCAGTTGTTGATAACCTCAATTGCTTTATCGATACTAAGAGGAATATGTAAGCAACGAGCAAGTCCGTTACCGCTACCGGCAGGAATTATACCCAATTTGACGTGGCTGCCAATCAATCCCCTTACGCAGTCATTGATACTGCCGTCGCCACCAACCGCAACAACCATGTCAAAATTCTGTGTAGTGGCTTTTCGTGCGATTTCCGTTGCGTGATGAGCATACTCCGTATAGGCTATTTGGTAATTGAATCTGTCTTTATTCAAAAACATCTCCAAATGCCTTTCAACAGTCTTTTGTCTGCCTATTCCCGATACGGGATTGATTATAATAAGTATATTCTCTTTCATTTCGTTTCTTTTTAATCATTATACCGTAATTCTACAAATCTATTGAACAAAACTTCTTTTCATACTATTTCACTATGGTTTGATTTCTAATCAATCTGTTGTTGTATTGTTGAATTATTGCCTTTGTCAAACGACTATGATAATCCGTAAGGTTTTTATTTTCCTTAGCAATATTATGTTTCATATCGGGATCGGTTTTGGCGTTGAACAATTGCGTTTCAAAACCTTCTCTATACTTGCTCACAAAACCGTTAAGCATAAGTATGTATTCACCGTTGGAATAAAGAATATAATAGTGCGGAAATTTGTCAAAGATACTCTTTCCAAAAGAAAAGACAGGCTTATCGTAATGCAACATATCGCAAAGCGTAGGCATAATATCAATCTGTTGCATAATGATATTGCTTTGTTTTCCTTGTTTAAGCATAGGCGAGTAAATGATTATAGGAATACGATACTGTCCTAATTCTGTCTTAAATTCTTTGGTTGAGTTAAGGGCACTATGGTCTGCCGTTATGACAAATATAGTGTTTCTGAACCAATCTTGTTTCTTTGCCGTATTGAAGAATCTTCGTAAAGCGTAATCGGTATAGCCAACCGTTTCGTGATAACTAAGGGTGCCTTTATCAAAGCGGTTTTTATGCTGAGGAGGAATCGTATAAGGCGGGTGGTTAGATAATGTGAATATCGTTGAAACGAATGGTAGTTTCATAGTATCGGTAACCTTTGCCACATACTGCAAAAACGGCTCATCGAAAATACCCCAATTGCCGTCGTAATCGTTGTTATTATTGTATTCATCTTTGCCGTAGTAGTGTTCAAAGCCTACTTGGTGAGCAAACACGTCAAAATTCATAGTACCATTGTATCCGCCGTGGAAGAATGCCGTTGCATAGCCTTGTTGTTTAAGAATTGAGGCGATAGAATTCAGTTCGTTGCCTCCGTAAGCCGATGTGATGTAAGGAGTCTCGTTCAAAAGCGGCATGGAAGCGGTTATGCCGGGTATTCCGTCGATACTTTTTTTGCCGTTGCTCATACCTTGAAATACTATGCTGTGCTTTGCCAATGAGTCTAAGAACGGAGTGTAGGTCTTGCTTGTCTTGTTGCATACACCTGTGTATTCTGCAGACATTGATTCGATAACGATAATCATAACATTTGTTTTGCCGACTTGTGGAATGGTGTCAAACAAATCATCTGTCCAAATATCTTTGTTAGGTTGGCAAATAGGCGTGTATATCTTTGCTAATTCGTCTTCCGAGAAATAGTTTTTTTTCTCCAAAGCCGTTTTGCCGATAGTACGATAAAACGTAAAAGGGGTATTCAAAACCAACGCCGTGTTTTGTGTCGATGCGTAAGAACTTGCATGTATAGGAGCGATTGGGCGAGTTTGGAAACCTCCACGTTGAAAAACAAACATAACCCCTGCAACCAAAACCAAGACAATACTTTGTCTGACATACCACAAAGCATTGCGGTCACTATGGTCTTGTTTATAAAATTTCTTTTTCCATTTGCCGTCGATGAAATACAATGCGAAATTTATGGCGATAAATATAAGAATTATGTGCCAATAATCCCTTGCAAAGGTGGGTATCAGAGAATTGAAATCTCCCCCAACGCCAAGATAATTGAATATATCGAACGTTACCCTTTTGAATGTGAATGGAAAATATCCGCAATCTATTAAGTTTATTACCGTCATAAATTCAACGGCTAAGTAGAAAAATATTGACGTGATTAATCTGTATGCTTTTTTGTCTTTGAAAGGGAACGGCAAAAGGGATAACAAAATAAATGGGGCAAGATAGAAACTAAGAGATGATAACGCGAAAACGATATTACCCCACAATATTTTCATAAAATCCGAAAACGATGTTATGTTGAATAATGTTGTGTTAAGCAAATAGAAAATGATTTGCGTAAGCAACAGTATTGCCAAAGCAAGTAGGTAGCGGAGTAATGTAAGTTTATATTGTGGTTTCATTTTGTTTAATATTTTTTAATTGAATGTTTTATTTTTTCCCTGTATATGTTTTCTATAAAATTTTTTTCAGTGTAATCGGTAAATTAGTGTCCGTAATCAGTAAATTAGTGTTTAACACTATTTCACTGATTGGGGACATTATTTTTTCGGTTTGTATTTCGATTTTTCCAAGATTATTTGTGAGTTATTCAAGTTCATAAGACTATCCAAACCAATGCTTTCGTTGTCCATAAATTTCTTGACGATATTGTAGCCGATGTAGTTGCCAACTCTTGCAGGTGAGTCGCCAAGCGGTTTGGAAGTAGGACCTTCGGCAATTAAAGACATAAACTTGGAGCGGTCTTTCTCATAGAGCAATCGTCCTTGTATGATATATGCCCAAATAGTTTTTTCGTTATCTTGACACCACTGTTCTTGTTCCTTGGTATAACGCAAAATCTCAAAAGAAGTGTAAGAAGGTAGAATTTGGGTTATGATGTAACTGTATTTTCCGTTTTCGATGATGCAATCAAGCAACGTGGCATCGGGATTCATCTGCATATCGGGAGCATTTTTGTAGGTTACGTTTTTTAGGTACATACGCATGAAATCTGGTGCGATATACCTTTGCGATAAGGTGGCGGTCATATACTGAGGGAACTGAGAATAGTAAGGATTTTTGCCAATGGCAGGAAAAGAATACAAATCCAAAGCGATATAACAATAATCGCCATTGGTGTAAGTCCTTTCCTCAAAACCCATTGAGAAGTCGGACGGCACACTCATAAGGGTGAAGAAGCGTTTTGGCAGAACGGTTTGTTTATGGTGTTTTTTTAGATTGGCAAATGCTGAGGTTAAATCGTTTTCAAGGAATTTTAAGTCGGGAAATGTACGCTCCACAATATTTTGAGCATCGGAAACATATTTGTCGCTAACAAAATCGCTAATCATTTTCAACGCCCTTGCATCGTTCAAATCCACTGCCATAACTTCCGGATATTTCTTTTGCAAATTTGAAAAGAATGTTTTCAAATCTCCTTGCGGTGCTGCGAATAATTCTTTATCGAAGCGTATGATTTCAATGTTCTCTTCTTTGCCTGTGGTTTCGTTAATGAATTTATCACTTTTTTGGCTACAACTTGCAAACACCACTGCAATGATTAAAATCAAATTTTTTATAATAAGTCCTCTTTGTTTTTTCATCGGTCAGTAAAATCTTTCAATTTCTTGTCTTTATGTCTTAAAAAAAGGTCTTCTTTTTTATTACTATTATAGATGTCTTTGCACTCGGTGTTACTATTTTGTTATTCTTTCTTGCTTTGGATATAGTTTCTCCATTTCTCAATGACAGTTTGCATATCGTTTGGCAGTTTCGACTCAAAAAATACGTCTTCGTTCGTTGTAGGGTGCTTAAAGCCAAGAGTAGTTGCGTGAAGAGCCTGACGTGGTAATGTTTCAAAACAATTCTGGATAAATTGTTTGTATTTTGAAAACGTAGTGCCTTTAAGGATTTGGTCTCCGCCGTATGTGTCGTCATTAAACAATGGGTGTCCGATATGTTTCATATGCACACGTATTTGGTGGGTTCGTCCAGTCTCCAATTTGCACGTGATAAGGGTTGTATAACCGAAACGCTCTTTGACACTCCAATGAGTTATAGCTGTTTTGCCCTTACTTTCGTCGCACACAGCCATACGCTTGCGGTCTTTTTCGTCTCGTGCTATATTTGCATTGACAGTGCCTTCGTCTTCTTTCATATCACCCCAAACCAATGCAGTATAGGTTCGTTGAATTGTATGATGATAAAACTGATGTGCAAGACGCGTTTGAGCATCTTCGGTTTTGGCAACAACCAATAAGCCCGTAGTGTTTTTGTCAATACGATGAACCAATAGCGGTTTGGTATCGGCATCGGAGAGTTCAGAGTGTTGAAAATAATAAGTCAAAGCGTTAAGCAGCGTTCTCTCATAATTGCCATAAGCAGGATGTACCACCATTTGAGATGGCTTATTGACGATAATCAAATCCCTATCCTCATAGACAATATCCAACGGAATGTTTTGCGGTATAATCTCTATGTCTCTTGGAGCGGTAGGCAAGAATATCTGAATAACATCGTCGGCTTTGACTTTATAATTCGGCTTGACTTCTTTGCCATTGACTTTGATACAATTATTCCTTGCCGCTTGCTGAATCTTATTGCGTGAAGCGTTTTCAATCCTCACCATAAGATATTTATCAATCCTTAGAGGCGACTGCCCTTTATCTACAATATATCTGAAATTTTCGTATAATATGTCCGCTTGCTCCAATCTGTCTTCCATAATTCCAAGTCAATTATTTAGTAATTATCAGTTTTTTGTTTTGATTGTTGATTTGCAGTATATATAGTCCGTTTGGTAAATCGTCGATGTTTATGGTTTTATCGTAAGAATGTTTCACAATTCTGCCGTTAATATCCATTATTTTGGTATCGGTTTGTTTAGGAGTGTCTATATAGATATAATCTTTTGCAGGATTTGGATAAAACTTTATATCCGTCTTTTCCGCTATATTATCCATGCCTACAACTCTGTATCCGAAATAAGGACGAATCATCGCAGAGCCTCTTAAAAAGACATTAGTCCATTGATTGCCTTTTTTTTCAAAAGTAAAAGGCGAAGCATCGTTGTTTTGGTCAAAGCCTATGTTCATATACGTAGCATTGGCGGATTTCAAGACTACAAAGAACTCTCCTTTCGGAAGAATTAGTGGCTCGTCTAAATAAAAACGAGAGAATTTATTAAGGCTATCGAACACCGGCGTTAGTTTTTGTGAAGCATATAACTCCTCATCGGGCAGAAGCAATGTGTCGTTTGTTGCAGAATAGATATACAGATAAAAAGGTTTTAAGTTGCTTTGTTGCCATGAACAGTTGAAATAAATATCCACAGCCATAAGAGTGTCTTGTTTAAGCAATGGATAACGCACGGCAAACATAGAACCATTGGCAGGTTCAACACCAATGCCGCTTTCTGCGGAACCGTCATCGTATGCAAAGTAATTCTCGAACGTTTGAGTAAAGCGAGATGTGTCGTTTGTCTTTATATTGTCTTGACCTACACCTTCGCTTACAATATGCGTTATAATGAATTTTTTCCAATCGTTGTCGCTAAGTGAAAAAGTATAATCCAAAGCCACACGTGTATGATTTTTGGCATCTTGAAATTGGTGCGTCTGCGGATAAGATACTATGTTTTCATAACCTCCGTTGTAAGAATGCACAACAGAGTTGTTTTCGTCTTGAATGGTATATGAATAATGACTGTTAAGTGTTGAGGAATGAAGATTTACTATCGTGTTGAAAATAGTGTCTATCATATACTCTTCTTTGAAATGCTTGGACGGAATGGCTGTAAAATTCTTCAAAAAAGTCTTACACGTCTGAACAAAAGCCACGTCCCTAATTGTTGAATCTTGATAAGAACGATTGATATTCAAATAAACGTAATCAATATTCCATTGACCTTTATTTGACACATAAGTATATGATGGATTGTTGTCTAATGAGCCGTAATTGATAAATCTAAAACGAAAGTCTGGGTTGAAATACTCCTCTTGAGTTATTGGTATTAACACATTTAACGCATATACCGAAAAACTATCATATATTTTTTCTAAACTCGTTCCTCTCATACTCCAAACCGTAGCCCAACTGTCGGCAGTGGAGTTATAAAACTGCAAGATTATAGAATCTTTTGACGAAGGAGCAGAACCTAATCTCTCCCAAGGATTGCCCATACCTCCACCGGGTTGAATGAAAAACGAAAGATATACGCTGTCGCTTGCCATTAAACGTTTCAAAATAGGTTCTTTGATACTATCCAAACGTATGCTTTGAGAACATAAAGTGTCGGCTGCAAATCCGTAAATGCTCGCATTGTCGTAAATCTTCCCGTTTATATCCAAAATATCCAACGTTACAACGCCTATCGTTGTGGAGTTATATGCGTAGTTGCTATTGACCACAGCCCCCGAGTTAGTCCAAAGATTGGCATCTACCTTGCCAGAATATGCTGAAAAGTCGTCCAAAAACGGCAAAAATACGTCTCTTTGAGCCGTAGCCTTTTGCGAAAACGTTACAAACAATATTGTAAAGCACAGAAAACAACGTAATGTATCTATTGCCTTAAAACTCTTTTTGACTATTGTTTTTCTGCTTGTCATCCTCATTCTTTTATTGCTTTTGATTTATATTGCCTTTGTTTTCCTTGTGCTTTCCGAAACTATTGTCGATAGTATTTTGTGTTATTCTTCGATAGGTTCTTCTTCAAGAGAGTCGTTTTGTTCTATTTGACGTTCAATCTCTCTTTCCTGTCTGAAATCTTCCAATTGTCTGCGATATGCTTTTTCGGTGTCGTTCATAAGCGTTAGGTTTATCGCTGTGCCTATATTTGCTTCGTCGTTTGACGGTGAAAAACTTACAACTCTTGTATGAGCATCATCTATTGCACCTTGACAGATTTTTTTGCCTACGTTCAAACCTGCTTTCCATAGCATAATCTCGGCATCTTTTTGCGTTTTGCCCGTTATATCCGGTATGCGAACCTTTTTTGTGATGTCTCTAACTTCTACTACTAAGCCTACGGCTTGACCGCTCACAATGTCGCTACCCTTTGAAATAGGCTTGTTTTTGTATGTCTGACTAACTACAACATTATCCACTTCGCCTGTTCGGTACATAATGTTTTCAACTCTTAGCCCTGCATCTACAAGCGTTTGTATAGCACTTTTAAGCCCTTTATCCGTGCATAACGGCATACTTATCATTTTACATGAATTGCTTGCAACGGTGATATAAATCTTACGTCCTTTTTTGACTATACTGCCTGCTCTTGGGTCTTGTGTAAGAATTGTTCCGCTCGGCACTCCGTCCTTAAAGACAGAGTCTAACGCAATTATTTCAAAATTTTTATATTCTGAATTTTCAATAACTTGGCTAACGTTTTTATTTACAATCTGCGGTATTTCGTATTCTTCTCCGTGCCTGGTGTATAACTTCAATATCATCGACACAAGGAATAAAAGTACGAAAAACGAGCCTATGATAATTAGCAAATGCTTCAAAAACACTTTGCTTTTCAAAAATTCTTTCACTGCCATACTAAACAAAATATATTATCAAACCGCAAAGATATGAAAATTTATTGAATAAAACGATTTGAAGGAATTAATGTTTTGGATTGGAAATAATTTTGTAAATTTGTCCACTTCAAAAAACGAGAATATATATGAAATCAATGACAGGTTACGGCAAGGCTTCCGTAGATTATGAAAATAAGACCATAAGCATAGAAATCCGCACTTTGAACTCAAAACAAGCCGATGTAAATGTTCGCATACCGAACGCTTATAGAAGTGCAGAGATAGAAATACAAAACGCAATAAAACAAAAACTTGAACGAGGAAAGATAGATTGTTTTATAACCGTTACATATATGAAAGGCGGAGCGGTTATGAATATTAACGAGCAGTTGTTTAAGGATTATTACGCTCAACTTTCATCTTTGACAAACTCTGTACCTGACGCAGATAAAAGCCTTTTGACGTATTATCTTTTGAATAGAGATGATATTAATCAGCCGATTGATGAGAATTTCTCACAACAAGAAAAACAAGCCTTATTCGATTGTCTAAACCAAGTGTTGGATATGGTAGATGCGTACCGAATAACTGAGGGCGAGGCTATGCACAAGGCCTTTGAGCAGCATATAAGCGTTATAGAATCTTGTGCAAAGGAAGTAGAACCTTTTGAAAAGAACAGAGTTCCGATGATAAAAGAAAAACTTCTTAATCGTTTTAAGGAACTGAATATCGAGGGCGTTGAAGAGAACCGATTGGAGCAGGAATTGATATTTTATTTAGAGAAACTTGATATTACGGAAGAGAGAGTAAGACTTAATCAGCATATCAATTATTTTAGACAGACTATGCTTTTAAGTGAAAGTATCGGTAAAAAGTTAGGTTTTATTGCGCAGGAGATGGGTAGAGAAATCAATACATTGGGAAGCAAAAGCAACGATGCCGATATGCAAAAAATCGTTGTACGAATGAAAGACGAGTTGGAAAAAATCAAAGAACAATCTGCGAATATTCTTTAATCAAACAATATTAAGCAAAAAAGTAACATATCACCGAAAGGAAAGGATACAGTATATACATACAAAGTATATACTGTACCTTACCTGTTATGTTAGTCTTATTTATTTAGTCAGTTTTATATATGAACTAAATAAATGAATAAAAATACTAAACTTGGTTAATTTATTAAGTTATAGTGAAATAAATTAATTTATGTGAGATAAGAATTTTTTGATATTAAGTAACACTTAATAAGTGTTAAATACTGATTTTTTCAAAAATAGAGCTAAAAATTTGGCAGTCTTAAATTAAATTTCTAATTTTGTGCCAATAAAATTAGTAAGAATATTTATGCAGTATCGATGTTCAATGAAAAATGCGAACAAAAGATAAGCGTAAGTAATAATAATTGAAAAATAATTTTAATAAAATATAAAAATGAACAACACATACAAATCCGTAACAGCAGAGGAAGCGGTAAAAGTTATCAAATCGGGTGATCACGTACATATATCATCGGTTTCAGCGGCTCCTCAATGTCTGATTCAAGCCATGTGCAACAGAGGTAGAAATGGCGAGTTAAAGAACGTATATATTCATCATCTTCATACAGAAGGTCCGGCTCCTTATGCAAGCGAAGAGTTTGAGGGAGTTTTTCAACACGATGCTTTCTTTGTAGGTAAGAATGTTCGTAAGGCCGTACAAGCAGGTTATGCAGATTATATTCCTGTCAATTTGGTGGATACACAGCGTTTTTATCGTGAAGAAATCCTGCCTTGTGATGTTGCTTTGATTCAGGTTTGTCCTCCCGATAAACATGGTTTTGTGTCATTGGGAACAAGCGTAGATGCTACTTTGGCAGCCGTTGAGAAAGCCAAAACGGTTATCGCTGTGGTTAATCCAAACGTACCGAGAACATTCGGCGATGCAATCATACCTATGTCGGATATAGATATTTTTGTCGATGACGATACACCTATCATTGAAGCCCCTGTGGCTGTACCTGACAGCGTGCAAGACGCCATAGGACGTAATGTAGCAGAACTTATTGAAGACGGTGCTTGTCTTCAAATGGGTATAGGTGCAATACCTAACGCAGTACTATCCAATTTAACAAATCATAAGGATTTGGGTATTCATACCGAAATGTTTTCCGACGGAGCATTGAATTTGATTGAGAAAGGTATAATCAACGGCAGCAAAAAGACTTTGAACAAAGGTAAAGTGGTTACTACTTTCACAATGGGAACGAAGAGATTGTACGATTTTATCAACGAGAACCCTATCGTAAGTATGCGTGATGTAGGATTTACCAACAACCCTAAGAATATCGCAATGCAAAACAAGATGACTTCAATCAATTCGGCGTTGGAGATAGATATTACAGGTCAAGTATGTGCTGAAAGTATAGGTACTAAGTTTTTCAGTGGTATCGGCGGACAATTGGATTTCGTAATAGGAGCGTCTTTGGCAAATCGTGGTAAAAATATTATGGCTATGCCGTCTGCCACGACGAGTGGTATAAGCAAGATTGTGCCTACATTGAAAGCTGGTGCTATAGGTGGAGCTCCAAGAAGTATGATACATTGGATTGTAACCGAATATGGTGCAGTTAATGTATATGGCAAGAGTTTGCAGCAAAGAGCCAAATTGCTTATTTCCATTGCACACCCAGATCACAGAGAAGAATTGGAAAAAGCGGCATTTGAGCGTTACGGTTCGCATTTCAATTACGTTCAGGTTTTTTAGATTATTCATGTATTAAATTCATTATATGCGTGGCAATCACGTTTAGACCCTGTCGATTTTGGCAGGGTTTTTATTTTTTTTGTAAAAACTATTGGATAATCATATAATAAAAGGCGTTATTTTGAGTTTTAACAGTGTAGGATTATGAATTATGAGATGGAATAAAAAGGTATATAAGATTGTTGTGTTTTTCGTCTTTGCAGTATTTTGTTTTAGCGTTTCTGCACAAACGAAGAATACACTTGCAAGTAACCAAGAGCATAAAGGTCGAAAGAAAGTTGCCGTTGTTCTTTCGGGAGGAGGAGCAAAAGGTACGGCACATATAGGGGCGTTGAAGGTGTTGGAAAAAGCGGGCATACCGATAGATATGATTGTAGGTACGTCTATGGGTGCGTTGATGGGAGGTTTGTATTCGATAGGTTATGACGCAACTATGCTCGATTCATTGGTAAGGATTCAGGATTGGCCGTTTCTTTTATCGGATAGAGTAAATCCATTAGATCAAAGTTTGTTGCAAAGACAGAAACAAGATGTTTATGCACTGTCTTTGGCTGTTAATGACATAAGCAAGTTAAGGCTTTCCAAGACAGGTTTTGTTAAAGGGAAAAATCTTGCAAACTTATTCTCAAAACTGACTCTTGGTTATCACGATAGTTTGGATTTTAATAAATTGCCCATACCTTTTGCGTGTGTTGCAACGGATATGGTAAAGTACCAAGAGGTAGATTTTCATAGCGGTAATTTGGCAACGGCGATGCGTAGTTCGATGAGTATTCCTGCTGTATTTGCTCCCGTATATTTGGATTCTATGGTGTTGGTTGATGGCGGGCTTATGAATAATTATCCTGTTGATGTCGCAAAGCAAATGGGAGCGGATATAGTTATAGGTGTAACGGTTCAAAGTCTTCAATCTAAAACGCCCGAATATTTCTCTTCAATGGGTTCGGTACTCAATCAATTGTTAGATGTAAATACAGAGGCTAAATTCTATGATAACTTGGCTATGACGGATGTTTTTATCAAAGTAGATGTCGAGGGCTATTCGGCTGCAAGTTTCAATCTGACGGCAATAGATACTCTTATACGCAGGGGAGAAGATGCTGCTATGGAGCAATGGGAAGCACTTGTAAAGATAAGAGAGTCTTTGGGAATAGACACCAACAACATAGAAAAGAGAAAACTCTATCATATGGCAAGTCATAATGTGAGAATGAAGATAAGCGATGTTGAATTTGTACATTTCGAGAAAAACGATATAAAGTATTTGCAAGAAAAATTTAATCTTAAAACAGGTCAGACGACGACCATAGACCAAATAGAAAAAGCATTGTCTGCCATTCGCACCAATTTGTTTTACAACGATGCTTCATATCAGATAAGGTACAGAAGCGACGGCTATGGCATCATCATACAGAGTGAGGGTAAGAAAAGTGCCGAAGTGTTTATGGGAGCAAGATACGACAACGAAGAAAAAGTTTCTATGCAGTTCAATGGAACATTACCCGTTCAGTTTATTGTGCCTACGGTTTTGCAGGGTACTCTTCGTTTCGGCAAAAGAAGTATGGTGCAGTTAGATGCGACATTCAATCCATCGTCTTTTGCTTCTTTTACCGTGTCATACACATACAATCACAATGATATGAATTTGTATCATAAAGGCGACAGAAACCTTAATCCCGATTATCATCAACATCGATTATCGTTGGGATTTATGAACTACGGCTTTAAGAACTTCTTGTGCGATATATTCGCTCAGTGGGATTATTATAGGTATAGTCAATTGCTTGTAGGCACAAGACAATGGACTAAGTACGTTCCGGTATCACACATGTATTCCTACCACGCAAGAATACATTATGACGATAGAATAAACAGATACTTCGCTTCGCAAGGACAGAAATACGAAATTCATTACTCATTATATACCGACAATTTTTATCAATACGAAGGCGGAAGTCCATTGCATGCTTTGTCTTATAATTTTTCGAGACTTTTCCCTCATGGTAATTTGGTTATAGAGCCAAAGGTGTATGGTAGAAGTGTGTTTGACGATAATGTTCCTACTATTTTGTCTAACGCCATAGGAGGCCATTATTTTGCTCATTATGTCGAACAGCAGATGCCTTTTGCAGGTATTGGCAACATTGAACAGGTTGAGGACAACTTCGCTGCGGTGGAATTGAATTTACGATACAGAATATTGAAAAACAACTATGTTTCTTTGGCTTTTGCAGCAGGAGAGATGAGCAAAGCATTGAAAAACATATTCTCTTCTTCGCCGATTTTGGGCGTTAGAGCCTCGTATTCTTACAACTCAATCATAGGACCTTTGGGTGCATCGGTCGGTTACAGCACAAGGACCGACTCGCCATACTTGTTTGTCAATATAGGCTATGAGTTCTAAAAAATTTGGCAGGTAGGAATAATTTTTATAACTTTGCACGCCAAACGATAAAACACAAAAGCTAATGTCATTATTAGAAATAAAAGATTTGCACGTTTCCATTGGCGAAAAAGAGATATTGAAGGGTTTGAACCTTACAATTGAGAAAGGTGAGATACACGCCATAATGGGACCTAACGGCAACGGCAAAAGTACTCTTGCAGCAGTTATAGCAGGTAGCGACAAGTTCAAGGTAACAAAGGGTGAGATATATTATAAGGGTATGGATTTGCTTTCGATGAGTATTGAACAGCGTGCTTGTGAGGGCATATTCTTAGGTTTTCAGTATCCGGTGGAGATACCTGGTGTTTCTATTACCAATTTTATGAAAACCGCAATCAATGAACAACGCAAATACAAAGGCTTAGACCCTATATCGGCAAAGGATTTCTTGGCTTTGATGAAAGAAAAAGAGAAATATGTCGAATTGTCTTCCACTCTTGCCGGCAGAAGCGTCAATGAAGGTTTTTCGGGTGGAGAAAAGAAGCGTAACGAGATATTCCAAATGGCTATGTTGCAACCTACGTTAAGCATTTTGGACGAGACGGACTCTGGTTTGGATATAGATGCTTTAAGAATCGTGGCAGGTGGCGTCAATAAAGTTCATACAAAGGACGATGCTATTATGGTAATCACGCACTATCAACGACTTTTGGATTATATTATACCTGATGTGGTGGATATTTTGTACGAGGGACGAATAGTTAAGAGCGGCGATAAGGATTTAGCCAAAGTCTTGGAGCAAAAGGGTTATGATTGGATTAAACAAGAACTATCGGCTCAATAACCGCATAATCTGAGAACGAGAACATATAAAGCCATTAACTGCGTAGCGACAGAACGATGAATACACAAGATAATGTTTGCGAATGTTTCGCTTGTAGCATTCCCAATTTGGATACGATAAAGATTAAAAAACAAAACGGCAGATTTACTCCGCAAGGCAGTGCTGCGTTCAATTGTCTTAAAAATGAATTGACAATAGAAAATACCGACACCGATTGCATAATCCGTATCAACGACAACGCCGAGATATTGCGTCCTATACAAATCATTAATATGTTGGACGGTGAAGAAAACTCCAATATCCAAAGCAAAACGACAATCATAGCAGGTGAGAATTCCAAGATAACCGTTTTGTATTGCGATGACACATTGCCTAAGACCGAAGTTTGCGTTGAAAACACGTTGAATGTGGATATGATGCCGTACTCCAAAGTCTCTTTCTACAAAATGGAGAACGTCAATAACCAAACATCGATAAACACCAAATTGAATTTTGAATTGCAGGCGAATAGCGAATTGCAGACCTTTTTCATAACATTGAACGGCGGCAAGCTATCCAACAATATAAAGGTTATTTTCAAGGGCGATAGGGCATCTGCCGATTTGAACGGCTTGTATCTTATGGATCGTCAGCAGAGTGTTGAGACTGTTGTCGATGTTTGCCATTACACCAACTCTTGTCGAAGCAACCAATTGTTCAAAGGTATCTTGGACGACGAAGCCAAAGCCAACTTCTTGGGACATATATTAGTCGATTACGATGCTAAAAACAACGATGCTCGTCAAACCAACAACAATATCCTTTTAACCGATAAAGCCAAAGTCAATACACGTCCTGTCTTGGAGATATATAACGATGACGTTCAGTGTTCTCACGGTGCAACAACGGGACAATTGGACGAACAAGCCCTGTATTATCTTCGCACAAGGGGTATTTCTTCCAAGCAAGCCAAGATGCTTCTTATGAATGCGTTTTGTCAGAGCGTGCTGTTGAAAAGCGAGATAGAAGAACTTAGAAACGGCTTTGCAGAGATGATTAAAAAGCGTTTGGAAGGCGAGTTATCCGTTGAAAATCCTTTCAAAATAAATTTATAATCAAGATTTTGTTTTGTAATAAAAAAGTTTTGATAACCGCATAGCAAGAATAAAAATAGGCGTTAAATAAAAACTATATTTTGATGATAATTTCCATTTACGGCAAGGTTCCGACCAATCCACAGGACAAAGATTTAATAGTTTTATTGTTGGAAGATTTATCCGCACAGGGTATTGACGTGCTTGTGTGGAAGCCTTTTTACGATGCTATCAAAGACCTAATAACCCATATCAAAGGCATAGAAACTTTCACCAAAAAAAGTGAGATTGACAAGCACAGCAAGATTTTGTTTTCCTTAGGTGGCGACGGAACGATGTTGGACACTTTGGATTACGTTATAGGAACCGATATTGCGGTTATCGGAATTAATCTTGGACATTTAGGTTTTCTTACAACGGCGGGGCGTTCGGACATCAAGACCATTGTCAAGGAAATCGTTGCCGAGAACTACACGATAGAGAAGCGACCGGTATTAAAGCCCGAGTACTCTTTCGATTGTTCGGGCAGGGAGTTTGCGTTTAACGAGGTATGTTTTCTTTCGACCAATAGGGGCAGCGTTGTGGATTTAGAGGTGTTTATCAATGACAAATACGCTTCCACATTCTGTGGAGACGGTTTGATAATCGCAACGCCTACCGGTTCGACGGCATATTCTATGAGTGCGGGCGGCCCTATCATTACCCCCGACAGCCGTTGCCTATGTGTTACACCTATTGCTCCGCATAACCTTACCTTTCGTCCTATAATTATTTCGGATGATGATGTGGTCAAAGTCAGAATACCTGACACGGAAGACCCTTGTAAGATGTTAGTCGATGGCTATGCGATTTTCGATAGGACGCAAGGCGAGATAACCATACGCAAAAGCCGATACAGTTGGAATCTTGTGAGATTAAAGAACCAAGACTTTTTCTTTTCGATACGCAATAAATTGATGTGGGGACAGACTCCCAAATTTCTAACCGGCAATCTGTAAATTTTATTTTTCGTAGGCGACTTTTTATATCAATTACGGACATTTTTGTCCCGAATAGTACTAACTCTTGTTCCGAATAGCACAGACTCTCGTCCGGAGTAGCACTAACTCTTGCTGTGGATTGCGATATCCACATCAAGAGTTAGTGCTACTCCGGAAATTAGTCTGTGCTACTCGTGACGCGAGTTAGTGCTATTCGTGACGATAAATTCAATGGTTTGGACAAAAAAGAGTAGGCGAGAGGAGAGAAAAGTAAGGCTGTAAGAAAAGAAAATCAGTCTGCGTAAGAGATTTTGAAAAACATAGACAGAGGTGTGGTAAAACAAATATGTTTTATGTTTGGACAACATTAAACAAAGAAATGGGGAACAATTGAAAATTGCTCCCCACTCGTTGTACTTTTGCGACCATTGAACTTTTATCAAATCAAATTCGCAGAAAAGTATAGTATTAAAACTTATTGGGCGATGATGATAAAATAGTTTTTCTTGCCCTTTTGTACCAAAATATACTTGTCGTTCAAAAGACAGGATTTATCGGTAACGAAAGTTTCGGTAATCTTTTCTTTATTTATCGATAAAGAGTTGCCTTTTAACTCACGACGAACCTCGCCTTTTGAAGAAAGTATCTGCGTTTTGTCAGCCAACAAATCAATGATGCCGATGCCGTTTTCTATCTCAGACTTCGATACCGTGAATTGCGGCACGCCGTCAAAGACACTCAAAAACGTCATCTCGTCAAGTTTGGATAAAGACTCTTTGGTACCCTTGCCGAAAAGAATTTGTGAGGCTTCGATAGCGTTGTCGTAGTCCTCTTGGCTATGAACACGAATTGTGATGTCTTTTGCCAAAGCCTTTTGTAATAGTCTTGCCTCCGGCTGTTTGTCGTGTTCGCTTTCCAATGCCTCAATCTCTTCTTGGCTCATAAGAGTGAAAATACGTATAAAACGTTTGGCATCTTCGTCAGATAGATTTAGCCAAAACTGATAGAATTGATAAGGAGAGGTCTTTTCTCTATCCAACCAAATATTTCCTTTCTCGGTCTTTCCGAACTTTTTGCCGTCAGACTTGGTGATAAGCGGACATGTGATAGCGAAAGCCTCGCCATTGTCCATACGCTTGATAAGTTCCGTACCCGTTGTGATGTTACCCCATTGGTCGGAGCCGCCGAGTTGCAAACGGCAGTCATAATTCTTGTATAAATAATAGTAGTCGTAACCTTGTAGTAACTGATAAGAAAACTCGGTAAAGGAAATACCTGTCTCGATTCTCTTTTTTACGCTGTCTTTTGCCATCATATAATTGACGGTGATATGCTTGCCTATCTCACGGATAAAGTCAATGAACGACCACTCTTTTGTCCAATCGTAGTTGTTTAGGATTTGAGCGTGATTTGGTGTGTTTTCGTCGAAATTCAAGAACTTGGAGACTTGTTTTTTGATACATTGTAAATTGTGGTTGATAGTCTCGGGAGTCAGAAGCACACGCTCCGAAGATTTGAAAGAAGGATCGCCAATCATACCCGTAGCACCGCCCACAACAATCAAAGGTCTGTGTCCGCAAGCCTGAAAATGTGCCATAATCATAATACTTACCAAGTGTCCGATATGAAGAGAATCGGCAGTAGGGTCAATGCCGACGTATGCCGTCTGCATACCTTTTTTAAGTTGGTCTTCCGTTCCGGGCATAATGGTGTGAATCATATTTCTCCACCTTAATTCTTCTACAAAATCTTTCATCAGAATTATTGTTTATTGATTGTTATTAATTTCTTTTTGTGTTTTGTATTACAATTTGCCGCTTATCCAACGTATCAAATCATTGCCGTTGGCGTAGATAAGCAATGCAAACAACAGTATCATACCTATCACTTGGGCTCTTTCCAAGAATTTATCGCTCGGCTTTCTGCCCGTAATCATTTCCCATAAAGTGAATAAAACATGCCCTCCGTCCAACGCAGGTATAGGCAAAATGTTCATAAAGGCTAATATTATTGAAAGGAATGCGGTCATATTCCAAAATATTTGCCAATCCCAAGTGGAAGGAAATAAACTTCCTATTGTGCCGAAGCCACCTAATTGTGAAGCACCTTCTTTTGAAAATACTATCTTGAATTGTTTTACGTATGATACCAATGTCGAAAATCCTACGGATATACCTTTCGGTATCGACTCTAAGAAGCCGTAAGATGTGTGTTCGGTCTTTATGTCGGCAGTAAAGTCTTTGCAATACGCACCTATCTTTCCGTCTTTGTCCAATACCATCGAAAGGCTATCCAATTTATTGTTTCTGTAATAAGCGACCGTAACCTTTGAGCCGGCATAACGAGATATTTTGCTTGCGAACTCCGAGAACGAAGATGTCTGTTGTGAATTGACAGCCACCAATGAATCGCCGACCATTAAGCCTGCTTTCTTGCCTATGGCGTTATCGGTAAAGCCGCCAATGACAAACGGAAAACGAGCCATAGCAAACTGCTTTTCGCCGGCTCCCACCATTTCTTTTGCGAAACTATCAGGCAGTTTTATAGCAACGGTATCCGAGCCTCTCAATACTTTAACATCTTTTCCGCCGTCAAGCAATATATCCGAGACAACATCTTTCATTTGATTCATCTGCTTGCCGTCAATGGATAGGATATAATCGCCGTTTTTGAAGCCGTACTTTTGTGCCGTTTGGTTATAATCGTAGCCGTAAGGAACATTTCTAAGCGGCAATTCGTCAGTACCCCAAGCAAACATTATTGCAGAATAAATTACAAGAGCACCAATGAAATTTACCAACACTCCACCCGATATAATCAACAATCTTTGCCAAGCCTTCTTGGTACGATACTCCCACGGCTGAGGTTCGGAAGAGAGTTTGCTTGCATCAGTGTTGTTTTCGTCAATCATTCCTGCTATTTCGCAAAATCCTCCGAAAGGCAGCCAGCCTATTCCCCATTCGGTGTTGTCAGGATGTTTGGCAAACTCTTCGGGAGATTTGGTAGAGAAAAATGAAAAATGCCATTTGCCGTCATATTTCTTTGCTCTTAACAGTGAAAACCAAGGATTGAAAAACAAGTAAAATTTATCCACACGAGTTTTGAACAAACGTGCAAAAAGAAAATGTCCGCCCTCGTGTATCAACACAAGGAAAGACAAACTGAGCATAAGAGCCAATAATTTCATTTGTTTATGTTTTTTGTTATTTAATCATCAAATTAGGGTTGCAAAGATACAACAAAAATATATAATGCAATACAATATAGTATTAGATTTGATTTATAAACCGTTTATTTCGTTTGCTCACGATTAGAGAATTTTGTTTATAAAAACTAAAAAAATGATGTCATTGATTAATTTAGTAGTTAAGGAGTCTGCCGTTGTCATTCCACTCATTAATCATAATACCTTGCTTTGTGGCTTCAATGAATTTGGATAACATTTTATTGTAGCCATCTATTCTTTTACGCCTGCGTTCATTTTGTATTTTGTCTATCCTAACACGCCTGTACAAGGGCGGAAAGGAATTGAAATTCTCCCAAACTTGTTTGTCTTTTTGTAATGCGGCGATTATTTCGCTATCAATCTCCATTTGTTTATCAAGATCGGGTAAAACTTTTTCGCCTGCCGTTGTCATAAGCCCAAGTTTTATCAATCTCCTACATCTTTCTTTGTTAAGTTCCGACCATTCGGATTTTTTAGCGCGACGACTGAACCTTTGCAATGCAATACCCTCAACATTGCGATATGTGGAATCAATCCAACCGAAGCATAAGGCTTCCTCCACAGCATCAAGATACCATAACTTATCACTCGGAGCGTTCTTACCACGTTTCGACTCTACCCAACATTCGCTCTGCGTTTCTGCGTTGGCACTTAACCAAGAGCGGAACTCTTGCCTCGTTGTTATAAAAAGCCTGTTCTTGATTTCCATAGCATAAACGAACAAAAGCAAATGTTAAATATCTTTAACAAGTTTGGCTTTCACTTCTTTGTCGGTTGATAAATAGTCGTCCAATGAACAATTCTTGATAAATTGAAATTCATTCATAGCCTTGCTTATTATCTCTGGAATTTGCAAGAAACCAATCTTTTCGTTCAAAAACTTTTCCACTGCCACTTCGTTTGCTGCGTTCATTATGCAAGGCATATTGCCGCCCTTTTCGATAGCATCGAAAGCAAGCGATAGACAAGGGAATGTTTGAGTGTCAGGTTTTTCAAATGTAAGACTGCCAACCTCAAAAATATCCATTGCAAACGACGGCATAGCCACTCTTTTCGGAAAACTCAACGCATACAAAATCGGCAACCGCATATCGGGTCTTGACATCTGTGCTTTAATCGTTCCGTCCTCAAATTCAACCATGGAATGTATTATACTTTGGGCGTGAATTACAGGTGTTATCTTTTTTGCATCGACACCGAACAACCATTTGGCTTCAATAACCTCCAAGCCTTTGTTCATAAGCGTTGCCGAGTCTATTGTAACTTTTTTGCCCATATTCCAATTAGGATTGCGTAAGGCATCTTTGACTGTTATATTTCCTAATTCGCTATGCTTCTTACCTCTAAACGCACCACCCGATGCAGTAAGCAAAATCCTCTTTACTCTGTTGTGATATTCCCCTTGTAGGCACTGAAAAATGGCCGAATGTTCGCTATCCACAGGTAGTATTGCGACATTGTTATCTAACGCCATCTGTGTTATCAATTCACCTGCCACAACCATGGTCTCTTTATTGGCAAGGGCTATGGTCTTTTTCGCTTTTATGGCTTCAATTGTCGGTTTCAAACCTGCAAACCCCACCAAAGCCGTCAGTACAATATCTATGTTTTTGAAAGTAACCACTTCGCCCATAGCCTCACTGCCTGCAAAGACTTTTATATCGCTTTGCTCCAAGGCTTGTTTGACCATTTCGTACTTACTTTCGTCTGCAATGACAACAGCGTTCGGCATAAACTCCTTTGCTTGGGCAATAAGCAATTCGGCATTGGAGCCGGCCGTCAGTACTTCCACTTCAAACAAATCTTTATTGGAGCGAATAACGTCCAAAGTCTGTGTTCCGATAGAACCGGTCGAACCGAGTATGGCTATATTCTTTTTCCTATCTTTCATCATCTTCTTTGTAATGAGGTGCAAAATTACGAAAAATTATCCATATACCTTTCGGCATACACAATCGCAAATAATAATATGTGATACGACTTTACTAATCAATGAAACTAATTTTTTAGTGTGAGAGATTAAAAAATTAGTGTGAGAGATTAATTTTCTAATATGAGTGATTATAAAAACAATAATACGAGCAAATGAATTCAGTTGATTTGCAGCGTTATCCAATCTATTATTTGCGTTATTTGGATTATAGGCAAAATCAAAAACTTAAATCTTCGCAATTATGTTTTTAACCAAACAAACCATTTTCCTGGTTGCCGCATCAACGTTTTCCAATACTTCTTTATGTGTTTGCTCTTCATTGCTGTTTTCGTCGAACACATTGCTTATTACAGATAGTCCCAAAACCTTCATACCGCCATGAACGGCAACGATTACTTCGGGTACGGTACTCATTCCAACAGCACTTACCCCCAATGTCCGATACATCATATATTCGGCAGGTGTCTCGAAACTTGGACCAGTGCCTGCTGCATAGACACCTTGTTGTAAAGTGATGTTCAGTTCCTTTGCCGTTGCTATTGCTTTATTTCGTAAATCCTTATCATACGCCTCGTTCATAGAAGGAAATCTCTTGCCGAAGCGTTCATCATTTCTGCCGATTAATGGATTAGGCATAAAATTTATGTGGTCGGTTATAAGCATAATATCTCCAACCGAAAAATTCTTATTAACTCCGCCTGCCGCATTTGTTACTATCAACGTTTTGATACCCATAAGAGAGAAAACCCTTTGCGCAATGGTTACTTCGTCCATACGATAACCTTCATAGAAATGAAATCTACCTTGCATACAAATAACATTCTTGTTGTTGAGGCGACCGAAAATCAAATTGCCTGCATGTCCCTTAACGGTGGAAACAGGAAAATGGGGAATATCTTTATATGCAATTATGATTTGGTCTTCAATCTCTGTTGCTAATGGACTTAAACCGCTGCCCAACACAATAGCGATTTCGGGCGTTTGTGAAATCTTCGATTCGATGAAAGCCTTAGCTTCTGATATTTGCTCGTAAGTCATTTTTTAATATATTTAAGAAATTATTATCTATTTCGTTTTCTATTTTCAATACCTCAAAACTTATTCCCTTAAACCTTTTCAATCGCATAAAATCTTTTTCGGTCGTTATGATTTGTCTATTCTCTTGTTTGGATATGGAGACTATGCGACTTATATCCGAATCCTTAAACTGATAATGGTCGGAAAATTTCTCTAATAGTACATTAAATCCATTCTCTTCCAAAAATCTTACGGCAGGATAAGGATTGTCAATTCCCGCAACGAACAACAGATTTTTGTTTTCAATTTTCGGTAGATTGTAAATTATTTTCGAGAAAAAGACTTGTTGTTTGCTTGTTGCTTTTAGGTGTTTTATGAAATTTTGTTTGCTCTCCGCCGAAACGTTATTAGGAGTTTTTGTTACAACAATATAATCGGCTCTTTTGCTTTGAGCTTTGCTTTCTCTCAGTCGTCCGTAGGGCAAAACGAAGTCTTGGAAATAAGGTCTGTTGTATTCAGTTAGCAAAATGGTGGCATTAGGCGTTGTCTTGCGATATTGATACGCATCGTCCAAAAGTATAAGTTTTATTTCCTTATGATTACTCCTTATATTATTGATTGCTTCGTTTCTGTCCTTATTTACAAAAAATTTTATCTCGGGGAATTTTTCTTTCATTTGTTTGGGTTCATCTCCGACTTCTTCCGTTGTATCATTAAGTAAGACTTCTTTGAGGCCTTTGGTCTTTCGTTTATATCCGAGCGATATCACTGCCAAAGGAAATTCCGTCATTAGATGCTTTATTAGATACTCAATCATAGGAGTTTTTCCCGTTCCTCCAACACGCAGATTGCCTACACAAAGAACGAACACATCATCATATTTTCGGCTCTTCATTATATGATGTTTGAATAGCAGGTTTCGTATAAACGTTATAAGAAAATACATTGCTCTTTGTTGTTATGATTGATTTGAAACGCAAAGATAAAACAAAAAAATCGTAATTGATGGTAATGAAATCTTATTTCGCTTCAATTTTATACTTTGATGAAAAAGTCATAAAACAAACGGCAAAATTTTTACGGCTTAAAAATTTATTAATCATTAACACTAATTTTTTAATGTTAATGATTAATTTACTAATGTTAAACATTATTTTAAGGACTTAAATAAATTGCAAAATTCCAAGTATTAAGATTTTTTTGAAATGTTTTGTGGGTATTGCAATTTGTTGTAGTTTTGCACTGCGAAAGGCATAGTATTCTTTGAAACATAGTTTGAGAGTAAAGAAACGATGAAAAGAGTGTTTTGTTTTGGCTTTGCGTTTTGGCTATATATAAATATAGGTGTATGACTGATAGAAAACGAATATTGATTGTAGATGACGAGCCGACTTTGTGCGAGGTGCTTCGATTTAATCTTGAAGCCGAAGGTTACGAAGTACATACTGCAAATTCGGCAGAAGATGCCTTGACAATGGATTTATCTTCTTTCAATCTTGTGTTGCTTGATATAATGATGGGAGAAGTTAGCGGTATTCAGTTGGCATCGATAATGAAAAAAAGAAAAGACACTGCGGATATACCTATTATATTCTGTACGGCCAAAGACTCTGTCGATGATATGGTTCAAGGATTGGAATTGGGAGCAGATGATTATATAACAAAACCTTACTCTGTCAAAAACATCATTGCAAGAGTTAAAACCGTGTTGCGTAGAGTGGCGGCAGCGAAAACAAATACCGAGAACGAAAACGATGTAATAACTTTTGAGAAATTGAAAATTTCGCTACCAAATAAAGTATGCACGATTGACGATAATGAAATAAAAATGCCGAAAAAGGAATTTGAACTTCTCGTATTACTATTGTCGAATAGGGGCAGGCTTTTTTCTCGTCAGGAAATACTTAATAGGGTTTGGAGTGATGAGGTTGTGGTTTTGTATAGAGTTGTAGATGTAAATATAACACGTCTTCGCACCAAACTTGGGGACTACGGCAAACACATTGTAACAAAAACGGGTTACGGATATGTTTTCACGGATTAGACTTACGTATCACAAAAGGCTTTTTCTCGGATTGGTAATATATTCGTGGTTGCTTGTGGGTGTTGTTGCATTATTCCAATACCACAGAGAGAAACAATTCAAAGCGGAAATATTCAACACTCGTCTGCAAGCACTAAACGAGCAAATAATATCACACCTTGATTTAACGGGAAGTATAGAAATTCCAAAGAATGATATAAACGGACTTCGTATAAGTGTTATCGATTACGGCGGAAGAGTTATCTATGATAATTCTCTTGATACATTGCCCGGTTCTTCGCACTTGGATAGAGAGGAAATAGCAAAGGCTTTAAGCACGGGTGAAGGCTATGCAGTGAGACGTCATAGCGAAAGTACGGGAGGAACGTATTTTTATTCGGCAAAACGTGGCAAGAGTTATATTGTACGAACGGCTGTTCCGTATTCATTACCTTTGGATAGAATTCTTTCTGCAAATTATGGTTTTCTATGGTTTATGATAGGGGCTGCGGTGGTTATGTGCGTGATAGGTTTTTTCGTAACACGAAAAGAAGGAAAGCATATCAGAAGACTAAGAGATTTTGCAAAGAAAGCCGAAAAGGGCGAGAGTATTGTAGATGTAGAGTCTTTTTCTCGTGATGAGCTTGGAGATATATCCAATCATATTGTTATGCTTTATGCAAAACTTCAACAGACAACAGCCGAAAGAGACAAGGAACATCGTCAGGCGATACTCGCTCAACAAGAAAAAACAAGAATTAAATGCCAACTGACAAACAATATAAATCACGAATTAAAAACTCCTGTCGCTGCAATGCAGGTTTGCTTGGAAACTTTGCTAACTCATAAAGACATGCCGTCGGATAAACGAGAGGAATTTCTCAATCGTTGCTACGAAGCCAACAAACGACTGCAAACCCTTTTGGTTGATGTCTCCACTTTGACGCGTATTGAAGACGGAGCAGCGAATATATGTAAAGAAAGAATAGATGCTTCATTGATTATTTCACAAATATGTACCGAGTACGAGCAAGCAGCAAAGCAAAAAGGGATTGTAATTCATAATAACGTAAATTCTCCAATCATTATTAATAGTAATGTTTCTATTTTCTCATCTATATTTCGCAATCTTATGGATAATGCAATCGCGTATTCAGAGGGTAGTTTGATTGAAATAAACACCGAAAAAGAAACTTTCGATACAGTATCTTTTTCTTTTGTCGATAATGGAAAAGGCGTTGGAGAACAGCATTTGGGAAAGATATTTGAAAGATTTTATAGGATTGATAAAGGTCGTTCTCGCCAATTGGGAGGAACGGGTTTGGGGTTGTCCATTGTCAAAAACGCTGTCATTTGGCACGGCGGAGAAATAGAAGTTAAAAATCGCAAACAAGGTGGATTGTTATTCTTTTTCACTTTGAAAAAAAGGTAGTATCAATAAAATTATAATAAGAGGTGTTTTCGCTTTAGTGATGTTAAACACCAGTAAAATTATGTTTAACATTAATAAAATAGTGTTAAACATTAGAAAATTCTTTTCATTGATTGATTTTGTGAAAGCATAGAAGTTTTTTGTAACAAAAACTTAAAATTTATGAAACAATTATGTAATATCCATAAACGAACTTTGCAAAAAATTAAAACAAAGTACTATGGATATAATTTTCTTATGTGTCATCATTTTTCTATTGTTGTTGGCAGTATTTGACCTTTCTGTCGGAGTAAGTAATGATGCGGTTAATTTTCTAAACTCTGCGATAGGCTCCAAAGCAGCATCGTTCAAAAGGATATTAATCGTTGCCGCAATAGGAATATTTATCGGGGCATCGATGAGTAACGGTATGATGGATATTGCACGGCACGGCATATTCCGACCGGAGCATTTTTCTTTTTATGACCTTATCTGTATTTTTATGGCAGTAATGGTAACGGATATTATACTATTGGATATTTTTAACAGTCTCGGTATGCCGACATCTACCACCGTTTCCATGGTTTTTGAATTGCTTGGAGCAGCGTTTGTGGTATCCATTATTAAGATTATGGGCGATAGTTCGACCTTGGCGTTAAACGATTTGCTCAATACCGAAAAAGCATTGTCGGTTGTTATAGGTATTTTTCTTTCGGTGGCTATTGCATTTGTTTTCGGTACATTGGTGCAATTCATTACACGAACTGTTTTTTCGTTCAATTACAAAAGCAAACTGAAATGGAAGATTGGGATATTCTCAGGTGTGTGTGCAACTGCCATAATATATTTCTTGCTTATCAAAGGTATGAAAGATTTGTCTTTTATGACACCTGAGGTTAAGGATTGGATTGCTGACAATACGGGAATGATTATCGGAGTTTGTCTTGTGGGATTTACGTTGATTATGCAGTTTCTTTATGCTGTTAAAGTCAATGTTTTGAAAGTTGTTGTGCTTATGGGAACATTTTCTCTTGCGATGGCATTTGCAGGAAATGACTTGGTGAATTTCATAGGTGTGCCACTTACCGGACTTGCATCATACCAAGATTATATGGCTAATGGCAATGGCAACGCAAATACATTTATGATGTCTTCGTTGAATGCCCCCGCCAATACGCCGATATGGTTTCTTGTAGGTTCGGGAGTTATAATGGTTGTCGCTCTTGCTACTTCTAAAAAAGCAAGGAAAGTTTCGCAAACGGAAGTAGGATTGGGAAGTCAGAATGGAACAGACGAAATGTTCGGTTCATCGAGAATAGCTCGAAAGTTTGTAAGAATGGCAATGTCTTTATTGGATTTCATAAAGATGATTACTCCCAAGAAAATAAGACTATGGTTCAATAGACGTTTTGATGTCAATCAAACCATAATGGAACAAGGAGCGGCGTTTGATCTTGTTCGTGGTTCGGTGAATTTGGTTTTGGCGGGAGTGTTGATAGCAATAGGCACATCGTTAAAACTACCGTTATCGACGACATTTGTAACTTTTATGGTGGCTATGGGAACCTCATTGGCGGATCGTGCTTGGAATAGAGAGAGTGCAGTATTTAGAATTACGGGAGTTATATCCGTGATTGGAGGTTGGTTCCTTACCGCAGGGGCAGCATTTATCGGAGCAGGGATAATGGTGTTCGCAATGTATTATGGTGGTAAGGTCGTGATGATTCTTCTTGCCATTGTTACGTTGATTATAATTTTCCAAAGCAATAAACGATTTCGCAAAAAAAGTGTTGAAGACGAAGGCGATGTATTGTTTCAAAATATTATTTCAGGTCAAAACAAGGACAATGTGTGGCCAATGTTTCTTATGTATCTAACAGGCAAGCAACAGAACTTTATTGTCTTTGCAAAGCAAACTTATTGCAATGTAACCGATGCTTTTGTTGCTGAAAATCTTCGTGTGTTGGATAGAGCGGAACATAAACTCAAATATGAGAAACGTATGTTAAAAAACGACAGACGTAAAGAAACTCTATGCCTTAGACAACTCAACAAAGAACTTGCGATAGAGAAAAGCACGTGGTTTTATCTTGGCAATAATTGTTGTATGTCCATTTTGTACAATCTACATCGCATAAACGAGATATGTAAAGAGCATACCGAAAACAATTTCCGTCCTCTTCCTTTGGAATATACCGATGATTTTAAGTTGATTCGCAGTCAGGTGAATGCTTTGTTCGATGAAACGATAGATATGATAAATTCGGGCAATGTTGAAAAAATAAGTCTTTTGCGTAGTCAATGTGATGGGATAAAAGATAAAATTTCCGACACGTATCATAAGTTATATGCTTCAATTCGAGATGATAATCCGTCTTCAATGACTGTGTTGTACGTGTATTTGAATATGCTGCAAGAAACGCGAGAAATGGTTTCGAGTATTCGTAAATATGTCCGTTCGTTTGGAAAGATGAGAAGCAGTGATATTGTGATATAAAAGGAATTGGCAGCTGAAATGTGATTTTAACTTAAAGAAAGGGTCAAAAAATAAGTCGTAAATTTTTTACGACTTAAAAATTTACTAATCATTAACACTAATTTTTTAATGTCTCATAAAAATTTACTGATGTTAAACATTAGTAAAGGTACTGATAGTGAGAGGAAAATTTTTGACCTCGGCAATGTTTTTTTTAAGGAAATATTTGGCGGGTATGATAAATTGTTGTAATTTTGCAAATTGAAAATAGAAGCGTTCTCTAAGAAGTATGAAAGCGTAAATGAAAATAGTTGATTTTGCGAGGGTTGCATACTTGGGAGATTTCTCAGAGTAGATTGTTGGCTGCAATTGAAATGACGGTTTGGTTTTCAAAAATAGTGTTATGTTACACCTAAGTGATACAAGCATTTATATATAATAATATTGTGTTAGTATTGATTTTTGTTGTGGCATGCGCGGTTTTGTTGAATGGTCTTTCGCCTTGTAAAAGGTGTGTAGGGCTGTAAAAGTTAAATGTTAAATTAAAAAAAACAAAGAGAAAAATTTTTTGATATGCCAACAATTCAGCAGTTAGTTCGTAAAGGACGTCAGAAAATGGAATACAAAAGCAAGGCTCCTGCAATGGATTCTTGTCCGCAGAGAAGAGGTGTTTGTACAAGAGTATATACAACCACACCTAAAAAGCCAAACTCTGCAATGAGAAAAGTAGCCAGAGTTAAATTGACGAACGGTAAGGAAGTTAATGCTTACATACCGGGAGAAGGTCATAACTTACAAGAGCACTCAATCGTAATGATTCGTGGTGGTAGAGTAAAGGATCTTCCAGGTGTAAGATACCACATCATTCGTGGTGCTTTGGATACGGCAGGCGTTGATGGTAGAAAACAGAGACGTTCCAAGTATGGTGCTAAAAGACCAAAGGATGCAAAGAAATAATTTGTAGAACTTATTAGAGAGGCATTAGAGATAAAATGAGAAAATCTAGACCAAGAAAAAGAATAATTCTTCCAGATCCTAAATATAATGATGTAATGGTTACTAAGTTTGTAAATAACATCATGTTGAAAGGAAAGAAGACGATAGCATACGAAATTTTCTATGATGCAATTGACATTGTAAGCGAAAAGACAAAAGAAGATGGTCTTGAAGTATGGAAGAAAGGTTTGTCAAATGTTACACCTAATGTAGAGGTTCGTTCTCGTAGAATAGGTGGTGCGACTTTCCAAATTCCTACTGAAATTCGTCCTGAGAGAAAGCAATCGATGGGTATGAAGAACCTTATTGGTTTTGCAAGAAAGAGAAGCGAAAAGACGATGGCTGCACGGCTAGCATCAGAGATTATCGCTGCATCGAAAGAAGAAGGTGCTGCTTTCAAGAGAAAGGAAGATATTCATAGAATGGCTGAGGCAAATAAAGCATTCTCACATTTTAGAATGTAATACAGTGGTAGATAAAATAGTTTAGGGAAAGTAAAAGTTAATGGCAGATTTACGTTTAATAAGAAATATTGGTATTATGGCGCATATAGACGCCGGTAAGACTACGACTACCGAGCGTATATTGTTCTATACCGGAAAGAATCACAAGATTGGTGAAACTCACGACGGTACGGCAACAATGGACTGGATGGCGCAAGAGCAGGAGAGAGGTATTACAATCACTTCTGCTGCAACTACCGTATTTTGGGATTATAAGAATCAACAACATAAGATTAATATTATAGACACTCCGGGACACGTGGATTTTACCGCTGAGGTGGAACGTTCATTGCGTATATTAGATGGTGCGATTGCATTATTCTGTGCAGTGGGTGGAGTTGAACCGCAGAGTGAAACTGTTTGGAGACAAGCTGATAAATATAAAGTGCCGCGTATATGTTTCGTTAATAAAATGGATCGTGCAGGTGCTGACTTTTTTAATGTTCTTACGGAAATAAAAGAGAAACTTGGTGCAAATCCAGTTCCATTGGAAATTCCAATTGGACAAGAGGATATGTTCAAGGGTGTTATTGACTTGGTAAAGAATAAGGCTTTCATATATGATGAAGAAAGCAAGGGAACAACTACTTATGAAATTCCGATGCCTGAGGATTTGAAAGAAATTGCCGCAGACTATCGTAAAAGACTTATAGAAGGTGTTGCCGAAGAAGATGATGCTTTGTTGGAAAGATATATGGAGGACGAAAATTCCATAACTGAGGAAGAAGTTATGAAATATGTCCGTAAGGCTACTTGTGAGATGCGTATTTGTCCTGTTCTTTGTGGCTCAGCCTTTAAGAATAAGGGAATACAAAATCTTATTGATGCAGTTTGTGCGTATTTACCTTCTCCTATGGATGTTCCTGAGATTGACGGAATAAATCCTAAAACTGGTGAAGATGTATCACGACCTGTCAGTGTTAAAGCACCGTTTTCAGCGTTAGCATTCAAGATTGCAACAGATCCTTATGTAGGAAGATTATGCTTCTTCCGTGTTTATAGTGGATCATTGGAGGCAGGTTCGTATGTCTATAATGCAAATACAGGTAAAAAAGAACGTATTTCGAGAATTATGCAGATGCATGCTAATCGTCAAAATCCTGTGGATAAAATTGAAGCAGGCGATATAGCAGCGGCTGTCGGCTTTAAGGATATTAAGACGGGCAATACTCTTTGTGAGGAGGCAAACCCTATTATATTGGAGTCGATAACATTCCCTGATCCGGTTATTTCTATTGCAATAGAACCTAAACAACAAGCAGATTTAGATAAGTTTAATAACGCTTTAACAAAACTTGCAGAGGAGGATCCTACGTTATGTGTTGAAACTGATGAAATTTCAGGACAGACAATTATCAGAGGTATGGGTGAGTTGCATTTGGATATTGTAACTGATAGAATGCGTCGTGAATTCAATGTAGAGGTTAATGAAGGCAAACCGCAGGTTGCATATAAAGAAGCTATCACAGGTGAAGTTGAACATAGAGAAGTCTATAAGAAACAAACAGGTGGTAGAGGTAAGTTTGCTGATATTATCTTTTCTATCGGACCTGCTGATGAAGGTGTTAAAGGATTGCAGTTCGTTAATGAGGTTAAAGGTGGCGATATTCCAAAAGAATTTATTCCTTCTGTGGAAAAAGGTTTCAAAGATGCTATGCGTAATGGCGTTATGGCTGGATTCCCTATGGAAAGTATGAAAGTCGTTTTGAAAGATGGTTCATTCCATCCTGTGGATTCAGATGCCTTGTCGTTTGAGTTGTGTGCTAAGATAGCATTCAAAGCAGCAGCCAAGAGAGCAAAACCTGTACTTATGGAGCCAATAATGTCAGTCGAGGTTAATACTCCTGATGCTTATTTGGGAGATGTTACGGGTGATTTGAATAGAAGAAGAGCTATCTTGGAAAACATCACGGCTAAGGTTGGTATACAAAGCGTTAAAGCAAAAGTTCCATTAGGACAGATGTTCGGTTATGTTACAGCATTGAGAACAATTACTTCTGGTAGAGCAAACTCTACAATGGAGTTTTCTCATTATTCTCAGGCACCGAAAGACGTAACTGACGAAGTTCTTAAAGAAAATAATTAATAATAAATAGGTTTAACAAATAAAATTTAGTAATTGTGAGCCAGGAAAAACAAAAAATCAGAATCAAATTGAAGTCTTACGACCACAATTTAGTTGACAAATCAGCTGAGAAGATTGTTAAGACTGTTAAGTTGACGGGAGCACACGTTCAGGGACCAATCCCATTGCCAACTAACAAGAAAATCTTCACAGTAAACCGTTCAACTTTTGTCAATAAGAAATCAAGAGAACAGTTTGAATTGAGTTCATACAAACGTTTGCTTGATATTGACAGTACTTCTGCACAGACAATAGACGCTCTTATGAAGTTGGAATTGCCTTCGGGAGTTGAGGTTGAAATCAAAGTCTGATAAGTTGAGATTGTAAGAAAAAGATTTGAACGTAAATTTAGTATTATCCAGCCGCTGAGATTCTGTGAAGAATACAAGCTGGGAAGTTAGTAAAGAAAAAAAAGACAAAAAATGTCAGGATTAATTGGAAAAAAGATTGGAATGACCAGTATTTTTGATGCCTCTGGCAAACAACAGCCATGCACGGTTATAGAAGCTGGTCCTTGTGTAGTAACACAAATCAAGACACCTGAAAAAGATGGTTATAGTGCCATTCAGCTTGCTTTTGATGAAATGAAAGAAAGTAAGGCTACAAAGCCTATGAAGGGTCATTTTGCAAAAGCATCAACTACACCTAAAAGACATTTAGCAGAATTTACTCGTTTTGAGGAAGGTAGCAAAAAAACTTTTGGAGAAGTTTTAGATTGTAGCATTTTTGCAGAAGGAGAGTTTGTTGATGTTGTTGGTATCTCAAAAGGTAAGGGATTTCAGGGTGTTGTTCGTCGTCATGGATTTGGTGGAGTTGGAGACCAAACACACGGACAAGACGATAGATTACGTGCTCCTGGTTCGGTAGGTGCATCTTCATACCCTTCAAGAGTATTCAAAGGTATGAGAATGGCTGGTCAAATGGGTAACCACAGAGTAAAGGTTCAAAATCTTAGAATACTTAAGATTTTTGCAGAAAAGAATTTGATATTAGTTAAAGGATCTGTTCCAGGTCCAAAGGGTTCAATTTTAAAACTTGAGAGATGGAGCTAAAAATTTATAACATAAAGGGAGAGGATACTGGTAAAACAATAGTTGTCAGTGATTCATTGTTTCAGACAGAGCCTAATGACCATGTGATATGGTTAGCTGTTAAACAATATTTGGCAGACCAAAGACAGGGAACCCATAAAGCAAAAGAACGTTCAGAAGTTTCTGGTTCAACAAGAAAACTTAAGAGACAAAAAGGAACAGGTGGAGCAAGATGTGGTGATATCAATAGCCCTGTAATGATAGGTGGTGGTCGTGCATTCGGACCAAGACCAAGAGATTATAGATTTAAACTTAATAAAAAGGTAAAATCTCTTGCAAGACTATCAGCATTGAGTTATAAAGCTAAGGATGAGCAGATAAAAGTTGTTGAAGATTTTTCATTTGAAGCACCAAAAACTAAAAATATGGTGCAGGTTTTGAAGAACTTACAATTAAATGATAAAAAATCTTTATTTGTAATGCCTTCAAATCAAGAAAATTTTGTAACTTTGTCAGCCAGAAATTTGAGAAATGTCAGAGTAATGAGTGCTCAAAGTTTGAATACATACGAAATTTTGTATGCAAACACTTTGGTATTCAGTGAAACTGCATTAAAAGAATTGGATAGCAATAACGCCAGAGCATAGATAAGTAAGTCGGAAACATTAAAAACGTAAAGACAATGAGTATTATAGTAAAGCCGATTATTACAGAGAAGATGACGAAAATCAGTGAGAAAGATGCTACTCGCTGTGGCTTCATCGTTGATAGGCGCGCAAATAAAATAGAGATAAAAAAAGCAATTGAAGATTTGTATAGCGTTAAAGTTGATAGCGTAAATACTATCAATTATAGCGGTAAGAGAAAAGCCAGATATACAAAGGCTGGTTTTATACAAGGTAGAACAAATGCGTATAAAAAGGCAATGGTTACATTAGCCGAAGGTGAAACAATAGACTTTTTTAGCAATATTTAGATAAAGAGATGGCTTTAAAGAAATTAAAACCGACAACACCTGGTCAAAGACATAAAATAGCAAGTACTTTTGAGGAGATTACAGCAAGTAAGCCTGAAAAGAGTCTTGTTTTTGGTGTTCGTAAAAGTGGAGGAAGAAACAATCAAGGTAAAATGACCATGAGATATATTGGAGGTGGTCATAAGAGATTGTATCGTGTTATTGATTTTTTCAGAGATAAAGATGATATTCCTGCTGTTGTAAAAACTATTGAATATGATCCTAACCGTTCAGCACGAATAGCATTAGTTTGTTATGCTGATGGTGAAAAGAGATATATCGTTTCTCCAAATGGATTAAAAGTCGGTCAGACGATTATGTCAGGTAAAGGAGTTGCTCCTGAAATAGGCAACACATTGTTCCTAAGTGAAATACCTTTCGGAACAATGATACATAATATTGAACTTCGTCCGGGAGAAGGTGCTAAACTTGTGAGAAGTGCAGGTACCTATGCTCAGTTGATGTCAAGAGATGGAAAATATGCTATCATTAAAATGCCTTCTGGCGAGACAAGAATGATACTTCAAACTTGTAGAGCTACGGTTGGCGTTGTTTCTAATACAGAGCATAATTTGGAAGTTTCTGGTAAGGCTGGTCGTTCTCGTTGGTTGGGTAGAAGACCAAGAGTTAGAGGCGTTGTGATGAATCCTGTTGATCACCCAATGGGTGGTGGTGAAGGTCGTGCATCCGGAGGACATCCTCGTACTCGTAAAGGCATACCTGCTAAGGGATATAAGACAAGAGCTCCTAAGAAGATATCAAATAAGTTTATAGTTGAAAGACGTAAGAAGAAATAATTAAAACGTAGAAAGACATGAGCCGTTCGTTAAAAAAAGGACCTTATATTTTTTATAAGTTAGAAAAGAAAGTTTTGGAGGCCCAAAACAAGAAGAGTAAAACAACTATTAAAACTTGGTCAAGAGCTTCTATGATTTCTCCGGATTTTGTAGGTTTAACTATAGCTGTTCATAATGGTAACAAATTTATTCCTGTTTATGTTACAGAAAATATGGTTGGACATAAATTGGGTGAATTTGCTCCTACAAGAATTTTTAGAGGACATGCGGGCCAAAAGGATAAGGCTAAGAAATAAAAAGTTTAGTAGAGATGGGATCGAGAAAACATAATTGTGCACAAGCATATAAAGAAGCACGTAAGAGTAGATATATTGCTAGATTAAATGATAATCCGACTTCTCCAAGAAAAACTCGTTTGATGGCAAATGCTATCAGAGGTTTAGATGTTGATAAGGCTTTGGGAGTTTTGCAGTATTCTCATAGAGAATCTGCTCCAAAGTTGAGAAAGTTGTTGTTATCTGCTATTGCTAATTGGCAGGCTAAGAATGTAGGACAATCTGTAGAAGACAGTAATCTATACATAAAACAAATTTGTGTAAATGGAGGCAGACAATTAAAGCGTCTTCGTACTGCACCTCAGGGTCGTGGTTACAGAATTAGAAAGCGTTCGAATCATGTTATCCTTGAACTTGGAAGCCGAGCAAATGAAAATGTTGCTAAACCAGTAGAAGAGAACGAAAGTAAATAGTTTGTTTAACGTGAAAAATAATTAAAAGGATGGGACAAAAAACAAATCCAATAGGAAACAGACTTGGTATCATCAGAGGTTGGGATTCTAACTGGTATGGTGGTAGAAGATTTGACGCCAAATTAGTAGAAGATGATAAAATAAGAAAGTATCTTAATGCACGTTTATCAAAAGCCGATATAGCAAAAATATATATTGAACGTACATTGAAGAGAATAACTGTTACGATCAATACTGCAAAACCGGGTTATATTATCGGTAAAGGTGGTTCTGAGGTTGATAAAATCAAAGAAGAGTTAAAGAAACTTACAGAGAAGGAAGTTCAGATTAACATTTCTGAGGTTAAGAGACCTGAAATGGAAGCTACTTTAGTTGCTCAAAGCATAGCAAGACAAATTGAGGGAAGAGTTTCTTATCGTAAAGCTATCAAAATGGCTATTTCTTCAACTATGAGAGCAAATGCTGAGGGTATCAAAGTTACGGTTTCTGGTCGTATTGGTGGTGCAGAAATGGCAAGAACAGAACACTACAAAGAAGGAAGGACTCCATTGCATACTTTAAGAGCAGACATAGACTATGCACAAGCAGAAGCACATACAACTTATGGTCGTATAGGTGTTAAAGTTTGGATATGTAGAGGTTTGGTTTATAATAAAGTGGAAATAGTTCCTTCTACGGTTGGTGGAATGAAAGAGGGTAGAAATAACCAGCGTTCTTCAATGGGAATGCGTCCTCGTAGAAATAATAGTAAAAACAGTAATAAATAGGAGTAAAGGAAATGTTACAACCCAAAAAGACAAAATATAGAAAACAGCAGAAGGGCAAGATGAAAGGCTTGGCCAACAGAGGACATGAATTGGCTTTTGGTACTTTTGGCATAAAGAGTCTTAATACTGCTTTTATTACAGGACGTCAGATTGAAGCAGCTCGTCAGGCTATTACGCGTTATATGAAGCGTGAAGGTCAGTTGTGGATTAGAATTTTTCCAGATAAGCCTATTACAAAGAAGCCTAATGAGGTTCGTATGGGTAAAGGTAAGGGTGCTCCGGAATATTTCGTTGCAAGAGTAAAACCTGGAACAGTTTTGTTTGAAGCAGAAGGTGTTCCTGTTGCTGTTGCAAAAGAGGCTATGCGTTTAGGAGCTCAAAAATTACCTGTTATCACGAAGTTTGTTGTTCGTAGAGATTACGTAGAATAAAAGAGATAGGAGATATTTGTTATGAAAAATAATTTAGGTTTAAAGGAATTATCTGATAAGGAATTACAGGAAAGACTTGAAGTGGAACAAATGCAATTGGTTAAAATGAAAATAAACCATGCAGTGTCTCCGTTGGAAAATTCTAACGTATTGAGAACAGCGAGAAAGAATATTGCTCGTATTCATACAGAAATAAGAATGCGTCAGTTAAATTCAGAGGCTTCAAAAGTTGAATAATGCTGAAATCTTGTAAAGCAATGGAAAGAAATTTAAGAAAAGAAAAAGTAGGTATTGTCGTTAGTAATAAGATGGACAAAACCATTAGCGTTATGGTCGAAAGAAAGGTTAAACACCCTAAGTACGGTAAGTTTTTGAAAAAAAGTACTAAGTTTATGGCTCATGACGAAAAAGGTGAAGCTGGTATGGGAGATACCGTACGTATTATGGAGACAAGACCATTGAGTAAAAACAAATGTTGGAGATTAGTTGAAATCATAGAAAAAGCTAAATAAAAGATGGTACAACAAGAATCAAGATTAGTTGTCGCAGATAATAGCGGAGCGAAAAGTGCCCTTTGCATCAGAGTACTTGGTGGCACAAAGGCAAGATATGCTTCCGTTGGAGACAAAATCGTTATCGCTGTAAAAGATGCATTACCTTCTGGTAATGTTAAAAAGGGATCTGTATCAAAGGCGGTTGTTGTAAGAACTAAAAAAGAAGTTAGAAGAGCTGATGGTTCTTATATCCGTTTTGATGACAATGCCTGTGTATTATTAACAGCCACTGACGAACTTAGAGGAACCCGTATTTTTGGACCTGTTGCAAGAGAGTTGCGTGAAAAACAGTTTATGAAAATTGTTTCATTGGCTCCAGAAGTACTTTAATTAGTAAAAAGGTAAAGTTATGAAATTGCACATAAAAAAAGGAGATACAGTAAAGGTTATCGCAGGAAATTCCAAAGGTAGCACGGGTAAGGTATTGGTTGTTTATCCTCAAGATAATCGTGCCATTGTAGAAGGTGTTAATAAAATAAAAAAACACACTAAACCTAATCCTAAGAATACACAAGGTGGTATTATTGAGAAGGAAGCGCCTATTCATATTTCCAATCTTATGGTTGTAGATTCTAAGGGTAATGCTACAAGAATTGGCAGACGTTTGGACGAAAAGACTAATAAATTAATTCGTTATTCAAAAAAATCAGGGGAGGTGATTAAATAGTTATGGGATACACTCCAAGATTAAGACAGAAATATAAAGAGGAAATAGTTTCTTCTCTTACAAAAGAGTTTCAATACAAGACCGTGATGCAGGTTCCTCGTCTCTTGAAAATATCTTTGAACCAAGGTTTGGGTAAATTGGCCTTGAATGATAAGAAAGTTATAGACAAGGGTGTTGAAGAGATGTCTATGATTGCAGGACAAAAAGCCGTTGCAACAATTTCAAGAAAAGATATTTCTAACTTTAAGTTGAGAAAAGGTATGCCTGTCGGAGTAAGAGTTACTCTTAGAGGTGACAGAATGTACGAGTTTTTAGACAGACTTATTGCAACTGCAATACCTCGTATCAGAGATTTTCGCGGAATTGATGTTAAAGGTTTTGACGGTAGAGGAAACTATTCTTTTGGTATTCAAGAGCAGATTATCTTTCCTGAAATAGATATTGACAAAATCAATAATATGAATGGTATGGATATAACGTTTGTTACATCTGCCAATACAGATAAAGAAGCTTATGCTTTATTGAAAGCTTTTGGTTTCCCTTTCAAGAATGAAGAAATAAAATAGACAATAGAAAAATGGCAAAAGAATCGATAAAAGCACGTGAAAGAAATAGAGAAAGATTAGTAGCAAAATATGCTGCTAAACGTCAGGCTCTTTTAGAAGCAGGAGATTATGAAGGTTTACAAAAATTACCTAAAAATGCATCTCCGGTAAGACTTCATAACCGTTGCAAATTGACAGGTCGTCCTAAGGGATATATGAGACAATTTGGCATTTCAAGAATTAACTTCAGAGAAATGGCATTGGCAGGTTTGATACCGGGAGTTAAAAAGGCTTCTTGGTAGAGAAAACCACCAGTAAAAATTTTAGTAAGAATTTAGAAAAATAAAAAAAGAAATGTTAACAGATCCAATTGCAGATTATTTAACTCGATTGAGAAATGCTGCTTTAGCAAAGCACAGAATGGTAGAGATACCCTCTTCTAAAATGAAAAAAGAAATAACAAAGATACTTTTTGATAAGGGGTATATCTTAAACTACAAGTTTGAAGATGACACTTTTCCAAGGACTATTAAAATAGCTTTGAAGTATCACCCGCAAACAAAAGAATCAGCTATTACCTCTTTGAAAAGAATATCAACTCCTGGTTTGAGAAAATATGCCAGCGTTGATGAATTACCAAGAGTAGCTAATGGTTTAGGCGTTGCCATAATATCTACATCAAGAGGTTTGATGACAGATAAGGAGGCAAGAGTTTTGAAAGTTGGTGGAGAAGTAATTTGTTTTGTTAGTTAATAAAGAGGAGGAAGAAATTATGTCAAGAATAGGTAAATTACCAATAAATATTCCTCAGGGAGTTGAAGTAAAGATATCTGACGATAACTCAGTTACCGTTAAAGGTAAATTAGGAACTTTGGAACAGAAGGTAGATCCTTGTATCAAGATGACTATTGATGAAGGTGTTTTGCATTTGGAACGTGGAAATGATTCCAAACATGATAAGGCTTTACATGGATTGTATAGAGCTTTGGTTCATAATATGGTCGTTGGAGTTTCTGATGGTTTTCATACAACTCAGGAAGTTATCGGAGTCGGTTACAAAGCACAAGCACAGGGACAAGTTTTGGAACTTGCGTTGGGTTATTCTCACAGTATATTTTTTGAATTACCAGAAGAGATTAAAGTTGAGACTATCACCGAAAAAGGAAAGAATCCTCTTATCAAAATGACTTGTTGTGATAAACAATTGTTAGGTCAAGTTGCTGCAAAGATTCGTTCATTACGTAAGCCAGAGCCTTACAAGGGTAAAGGTATTCGTTTTGCAGGTGAAGTCGTTAGAAAGAAAGCAGGTAAAGCTGCTGCAAAATAGTGTTCGTATAATTTAATCTGAGGATTTATAATATGGCAACGAAGAAAGATATTAGAAGACAGAAGATTAAGATGAGAATCCGTAAAAAAGTTAATGGAACGGAACAAAAACCTCGTCTTACAGTGTTTAGAAGCAATAAGGAAATTTATGCACAATTGATCAACGATGTAGATGGCAAAACATTAGTTTCTGCATCTTCAAAAGAGAAAGGCTTTGAAAAACAAGGTACAAAATCTGAGGTTGCATCAGTTGTTGGTAAAAATATTGCTCAGAGAGCAAAGACGGCTGGAATTGACACAGTTGTTTTTGATAGAAATGGTTATTTGTATCATGGCAGAGTTAAATCTTTGGCAGAGGCAGCAAGAGAAAATGGTTTAAAATTCTAAGGTATCATGGCAGATTTAAACATAAAAAGAGTGAAGTCAAGCGAAATAGAGTTCAATGACAAATTGGTCAGCATAAACAGAGTTACCAAAGTTACAAAAGGTGGTAGAACGTTTAGTTTTTCTGCTATTGTGGTTGTTGGCAATGGTAATGGTATTGTTGGTTATGGACTTGGTAAAGCAAAAGAAGTTACAGCCGCTATTGCTAAGGGTTCTGAGGATGCAAAGAAAAACCTTATAAAAATACCTGTATTAAAAGGAACTATACCTCACGAACAAGAAGGTAAGTATTCTGGTGCAAGAGTATTTTTGCGTCCTGCTGCACATGGTACCGGTATCAAAGCCGGTGGTGCTATGCGTGCAGTTTTGGAAAGCGTTGGTATTAAAGACGTGCTTGCAAAATCAAAAGGTTCTTCAAATCCACATAGCGTTGTAAAAGCTACAATTGCTGCTTTATTAAAGATGAAAGATCCATACACAGTTGCTAAATTGAGAGGCATTGAAATGGATAGAGTGTTCAACGGTTAAAAATTAAAGAAAATGAAGAAAGTTAGAATCACACAAGTAAAGAGCGGTATTGGCTATCCGTTACGTGAAAAAATGACGTTGCGTTCATTGGGTTTAAGAAAGATGCATCAAACCGTAGAACATGATGCTAATCCCCAAATAATGGGAATGATTGCAAAGGTTAGACATCTTGTAAAATTTGAAGAATTCGAATAGAAGAACCATTAAAAAGAAAATAATATGGATTTAAGCAATTTAAAACCTGCACAAGGTTCAACAAAAAGTCGTAAGAGAATAGGTAGAGGTCAGGGTTCAGGATATGGCGGAACTTCTACAAGAGGACATAAAGGTGCAAAATCTCGTTCAGGATATCATCGTAAGGTTGGTTTTGAAGGCGGTCAGATGCCATTGTATAGATTAATCCCTAAATTTGGTTTCAAAAACATAAATCGTGTTGAATATACGGGTGTTAATCTTGATACTTTACAGGCAATATCCGAAAAATTAAATACCAAAGAATTGACTTTGGATCTTTTGCAGAACAATAAAAACGAAAAAATTAAAGTACTTGGAAGAGGTGAAGTTAAAGATGCTTTGAAAGTAACTGTTAATGCAATCTCTAAAAGTGCAAAAGAAGCTATCGAAGCAAAAGGTGGTGTCATAACAATAATCTAATACCATAATAATGAAAAGGTTTATCAATACAATAAAAAATATCTGGTCAATTAAAGATTTAAGAGATCGTATTCTGTTTACTTTGGGATTAGTCCTTGTTTATAGAATCGGTTCTTATGTTGTAATTCCAGGTATTAACCCTGCTGATTTGGGTGCTTTACAAAGCCAGACAAGTGATGGTGTGCTTGGTTTGCTTAATATGTTTTCGGGTGGTGCTTTTTCTAATGCGTCAGTTTTCGCTTTGGGAATTATGCCATACATTACTGCTTCAATCGTAGTTCAGTTATTGACTATGGTTGTGCCTTATTTTATTAAAATGCAAAGAGAGGGCGAAAGCGGTAGAAACAAGATTAATCAAATTACAAGATGGCTTACCGTAGTTGTTACAATTTTCCAATCTTTTGCTTATTTGGCAAATCTAAGAGTTCAAGTTGGTGGTGCAGAAATTTACAATATCTTCGGAGGAGATAGTTTAACATTCTTCAATTGGGTATTGCCTATTTCTATTTTGCTTACTTGTGGAACATTGTTCGTTATGTGGCTTGGTGAGAAAATCACAGACAGGGGTATAGGTAATGGTATTTCCTTGTTGATTATGATTGGTATTATAGCACGTTTACCTTTTGCGTTATTTGCAGAATTTGCATCAAGAATGGAAGATGACGGCGGACAATTGGTAATTTTCTTTGTTGAGTTGTTGGTATTACTTATCGTAATTATGCTTTGTATTCTTTTGGTACAAGGCACAAGAAGAATACCGGTACAATATGCAAAGAGAATAGTAGGAAATAAACAATATGGTGGAGCAAGACAGTATATCCCTATCAAGGTTAATGCTGCTGGTGTTATGCCTATAATTTTTGCTCAGGCTATAATGTTTATCCCTGCAACTTTGTTCGGTTTTTCTGATTCATCTTCATTGCAAGGAGTAAGAGCTGCCTTAACTAATTTTGATGGTTTTTGGTATAACTTTATATTTGCTGTTATGGTTATAGCATTTACGTATTTTTATACCGCAGTGGCTGTCAATCCAAAACAAATGGCAGATGATATGAAACGTAACGGAGGTTTTATACCGGGTGTTAAGCCAGGTAAGAAAACAGAAGAATTTTTTGATAATATTTTGTCAAGAGTTACTTTACCGGGTTCGATTTTCCTTGCTATTGTTGCAATATTACCTGCATTTATACGTTTATTCGGAGTTAATTCACAATTCGCACAATTTTATGGCGGAACATCTTTATTGATTCTTGTAGGTGTTGTTCTTGATACATTGCAACAGATAGAGAGCCGTTTGTTGATGCGTCATTATGACGGCTTGACGAAAACAGGAAGAATCAAAGGTAGAGGTGGTAATTATTAGGATATAGTGAAAAACGTTTAGAGGATAAATGATACGTATAAAAACATACGAAGAAATAGAGCAGATGAAGCCGGCCGCATTGTTGGTCGGCAAGACTCTTGCCGAAGTTTCTAAGCATATTGAACCAGGTGTCTCAACAAAGACACTTGATTCAATTGCTGAAGATTTTATTCGTTCGCATAATGCCGAGCCCACTTTTAAGGGTTATGGCGGTTTTCCTGCATCTTTGTGTATCTCCATTAACGAGAATGTTGTTCATGGAATACCTTCGAAGCGTGCAATCAAAGAAGGTGATGTCGTTTCGATAGATTGCGGGTGCACTCTAAATGGTTGGGTTGGTGATTCTGCATATACTTTTGCTGTTAAAGGTATAAAAGATGAGGATATGCAGTTGTTAAGAGTAACAAGACAGTCGCTATATAATGGGATTGAGGCTTGCCAATTAGGTCATCGTTTAGGTGATATTGGTTATGCGATTCAGTCTTATTGTGAGTCGTTTGGTTATGGTGTTGTGAGAGATTTGTGTGGTCATGGCCTCGGTCATGTTATGCATGAAGACCCACAGGTTTTGAATTATGGAAGAAAAGGTACTGGTGCTAAATTGCGTGAGGGTATGACTATCGCAATAGAGCCTATGATTACCTTGGGCAACAAGGAAGTTGTTTTTCATAATGATGGTTGGACTTGTACAACGGTTGATAATTCTACGGCGGCACACTTTGAACACGATGTGGCAATCACAAAAGACGGCCCGGTTATCTTATCTTCTTTTGAAGAAATAGAGTCTGCTATAAAGTTGAATAGCAATTTGGAAATAATTTAAATTAAGGATAATATGGCAAAACAAGAACCTATACAGTTAGATGGTATCGTAACAGAATCTTTGGGTAATGCGATGTTTAGAGTTGAGTTGGAGAACGGACACGTAATAACGGCGTCTATTTCCGGCAAGATGAGAATGCACTACATAAAGATTTTGCCCGGTGATAAGGTTCAGATAGAAATGACTCCATACGATTTGACAAGAGGAAGAATTACTTATAGACACAAATAATAAAGTTTAAGAGAAATGAAAGTTAGAACTTCTGTAAAAAAGAGATCTCCTGAGTGTATCGTTGTGAGACGAAAAGGAGTAGTTTATGTAATCAACAAAAAGAATCCAAAGTTCAAACAAAGACAAGGTTGATTTGTTATTGAGTATTAACACTAATAATAAACAAAAAACAAAGTAATAATTTATGGCAAGAATTGCAGGTATTGACTTACCTAAAAACAAACACGGTGTTATTGGTTTGACTTATATATATGGTATAGGTCGTAGCACTGCTTCCAAGATATTGGCAGAAGCCGGTATTGACGAGACAAAGAAGGTAGGTGAGTGGAATGACGATGAGCAGAATGCTATACGTAACGTCATCAGCGAGAAGTATAAGGTTGAGGGCGACCTTAGAAGTGAAGTTCAGATGAACATCAAGCGTTTGATGGACGTTGGTTGTTATAGAGGTATTCGTCATCGTATGGGATTGCCTGTACGTGGTCAAAGCACGAAGAACAACGCAAGAACACGTAAGGGTAAGAAGAAGACAGTTGCAAACAAGAAAAAAGCAACTAAGTAATTAAATTAATTATAAACTACGGACGCATAGTATTAAACAATAATTTGGTGTAGTTTAACAAAAAATTGCAGAAATTAAATGGCAAAAAATTCAAAACCAGTAAAGAAAAGAGTAGTAAAGGTTGAACCACAAGGCAAAGCATTTATCTTTGCATCTTTCAACAATTGCATTATTTCCTTGACCAATAATGCAGGACAAGTTATTTCATGGTCTTCGGCTGGAAAGATGGGTTTCAAGGGTTCAAAGAAAAACACACCGTATGCATCACAGACTGCTGCTGCTGACGCTGCAAAGGCTGCATACGATTACGGTTTAAGAAAAGTAAAAGTATTTGTAAAAGGTCCTGGTGCAGGTCGTGAGGCAGCCATCAGAGAGATAAATACTACCGGAATAGAGGTTATGGAAATAACCGATGTAACCCCATTACCACATAATGGTTGCAGACCTCCAAAAAGAAGACGTGTATAAGTTTAATTAAAAAAGAGGAAGAAAAAAATGGCAAGATATACAGGACCAAAAACAAGAATTGCAAGAAAATTCAGAGACCCTATCTTCGGAGCAGATAAGTCTTATGACAAAAAAGCATACCCTCCCGGACAACACGGAGCAAACAGAAGAAAAAAACAATCAGAGTACGGAATCCAGTTAATGGAGAAACAAAAGGCTAAATACACTTACGGCATATTGGAAAGACAGTTCCGTAATTTGTTCGATAAGGCTTCTCGTAAGGGTGGTGTAACCGGTGAAGTGTTGTTACAATTAATAGAATCAAGATTGGATAACGTTGTTTATCGTTTGGGTATAGCAAAAACACGCTCACAAGCACGTCAATTGGTATCTCATAGACATATTACAGTTAATGGTAGTGTTGTTAATATCCCTTCATACCTATTAAGAGAAGGTGATAGCGTCGGAGTTAGAGAACGTTCAAAATCTTTGGAAGTTGTAAATGATGCTTTGGCATCAAGAGTGTCTTATTCTTGGCTTGATTGGGATAATGCTAAGATGGAAGGTAAGTTCAACAACTATCCTCAAAGAGCAGATATTCCAGAGAATATTAATGAACAAGCTATCGTTGAGTTGTATTCTAAATAATAATTAATAACTAAGACAAAAAATGGCCATATTAGCTTTTCAACAACCTGACAAGGTTATAATGATAGAGTCCGATGATTACAAAGGTAAGTTTGAGTTTCGTCCTTTGGAGCGAGGCTACGGAGTTACCATAGGTAATGCATTGAGAAGAGTACTTTTGTCTTCATTGGAGGGTTTCGCTATCACTTCAATTCGCATTGACGGTGTAAGTCATGAGTTTGATACCATTCACGGTGTTATGGAGGATATGACAGAGATCATTCTAAATTTGAAGCGACTACGTATCAAACGTCAAATTGAAGATCAAGAAAGCGAAGAAATATCTTTCAAAATAGATGGTAAGACTGTCTTTAAGGCAGGCGATATAAACAAACATCTTAACGCTTTTCAGGTTTTGAATACAGATGTTGAGATCTGTCACATGACTCCTGATGAGAACAAGGAACTTCCTTCATTGTCAGTTACGCTAAGGATTGAAAAGGGTAGAGGATATGTGCCGTCAGAAGAGAATGTTAAACAGAATGATCCTATCGGAACAATAGCGATAGATTCTATCTTCACTCCGATAAAGAACGTCAATTATTACGTTGATAACTATCGTGTAGAGCAGAAGACGGACTACGAAAAACTTACGTTTGAAATAGAAACGGACGGGTCTATCACGCCAAAGAATGCTTTGAAAGAGGCTGCAATGATTCTTATCAAGCATTTTATGTTGTTCTCCGACGAGAAAATCGATATACAAACCGACATCAAGAACGAGACAGAGGAATTTGACGAAGAGACGTTGCACATCAGACAGTTGCTTAAATCTAAACTTGTCGATATGGACTTATCTGTCAGAGCCTACAATTGCTTGAAATCGGCTGAAATCGAGACATTGGGAGAATTGGTTTCCATATCTAAGGCTGATTTGTTAAAGTTCAGAAACTTCGGACGCAAGTCTTTGTCGGAGTTGGAGAACTTGGTAAAGGCAAGAGGATTGGAATTCGGTATGGATATTTCAAAGTACAAATTAGAAGAAAAGGAATAAAGATATGAGACACGGTTGTAAAGTAAATCATTTGTCAAGAACTGCTGCACACAGAAGTGCTATGCTTTCAAATATGGCAGTTTCTTTGATAAAAGAGAAGAGAATAGAGACAACGTTGGCAAAAGCGAAAGCGTTAAGAAAATATGTTGAGCCAATAATCAACAAGAGCAAAGAGGATTCGACACACCAAAGACGTATAGTTTTCTCTGCTTTGAGAGACAAGGAAGCTGTAACTGAGTTGTTCAGAGAAGTTTCTCAAAAGATTGCTAATCGTAACGGAGGTTACACACGTATCCTTAAACTTGGAAGACGTCAAGGCGACGGAGCCGAGATGGCGATGATGGAGTTGGTTGATTACAACGAGAATATGCTTAAAGATTCTGCAACCAAGAAGGCTAAATCGACTCGTAGAGGTGGAAAGAAAAAAGCTGCTGAGACAGTAGCACCACAAACTGCTGAGACAATAGAGCCACAAGCAGAAGCAAAAGCAGAGCCAACAGAAAAAGCAGAATAATTTATAATTGTTCATATTTTTTCATGAAAAGGTCTTGCCGTTCAGGCGAGACCTTTTTTGTTTTCCTTTAATTTTTTCGTTGCCGTGTGCTTGTCATTTTTCAAAACTTTCATACCTTTGCACCAAATAAGCCAATAACAATACAAATGAAAACAAATACCAAATTTCCAACCTTCAATACGATTTCTTTGCCGCCTATTCCACGTCCCGAAATCCCGATATTTTTATTATTTGTTTTTATTTCGGTTTTATCCGCCTTTTATTTCAGTTTATTTGTCTTTGATTTTAATTTCAATCCGTTGAATTTGGCTGTGATGACTTTGCCTTTAAGTATAAAAATCTTGAATTGTGCTATAAAATCTTTTGTTTTGGGTGCGATACTTTTTAATATATATTTCGATGCCTTTTACGAGCGTTTGAAAACCTCTGGTTATCATTTGAAAACCTTTGGTTTTCGTTCCAAAACCTTTACTTTTCGTATATTCCGCAATATACCATCGCTATATTCCGCAATATAGGTACGAGAATCAGAGGTTTTCAGACGATAGTTAGAGGTTTTTGGACGATAACATCAGGTTTTGAAATAATAAGTAAAGGCGGACAAACGGAAAATAAAGGCAAACGGATTGGAAGCAAAGGGAAATGAACTTGATAGAAAAGCAAATGGACGGGAAATAAAGGGATACACATTATTATATATAGGATAGAAAATAGTAATTAAGATAGATTAATAACAATTAAAAAATAAATAATAACATGAAGAACAAGATTGAAAAATATCGTAAGGCAGCCGAACAAGGTAATGTAATGGCACAAAATAGTTTAGGCTGGTGCTATTACTTTGGTAAAGGAGTAACGCAAGATTATACTGAAGCCTTGAAATGGTATCGCAAAACAGCCGAACAAGGTAATGCAATGGCACAATGTATGTTGGGCGAGAGCTATTACTATGGTAACGGAGTAGAGCGAGATTATACCGAAGCAGTGAAATGGTATCGCAAGGCCGCCGAACAAGGTCATGTAAAGGCACAATATATGTTAGGCGAGTGCTATTTCAAGGGTAAAGAAGTAACGAAAAGTTATACCGAAGCAGTGAAATGGTATCGCAAGGCCGCCGAACAAGGTTATGTAAGGGCACAAAATAAATTATGTGCGTGCTATGTCAAGGGTAAAGGAGTAGAGAAAAGTTATGCTGAAGCCGTGAAATGGTGGCGCAAAGCCGCCGAACAAGGTAATGCAAAGGCACAATATATATTAGGCGATTGCTATTGTCTTGGGTTCGGGGTAACGCCAAATTATATCGAAGCTGTGATATGGTATCACAAAGCCGCCGAGCAAGGTCATATAAAGGCACAATATATGTTAGGCGAGTGTTATTTCAAGGGTAAAGGAGTTCTTCAAGATTGCACCGAAGCGGTGAAATGGTTTCGTAAGGCAGCCGAACAAGGTAATGCAGATGCGAAAGAAAAATTGGACGGATTAGGCGAAGAATATTAGGCGAAGAAATAAGAAATAAAGGGATATACAATATTAATAAGGTATAGAGAAGACGGAAAGTTAGGGGAATTGATAATAATTAAAAACAATTCAATAAATGAATGATAGTTTTGAAGATTTGCGAAAGGCCGAACAAGGCGATGCAGAGGCACAACATAAATTAGGAGAGTGCTATGCCCTTGGTAACGGAGTAGAGCAAGATTATGCCGAAGCCGCAAAATGGTATAGCAAAGACGCAGAACAAGGTGATGCAGAGGCACAAAATCGTTTAGGCTTGTGGTATGTCAATGGTTATGGGGTGGAGCAGGATTGTACCAAAGCGATTGAACTGTTCCGCAAGTCAGCCGAACAAGGTTATGCAGAGGCACAATATAATTTAGGCGTGTGCTATGAAGATGGTGAAGGGGTAGAGCAAGATTATACCGAAGCAGTGAAATGGTATCGCAAGGCAGCCGAACAAGGTTTTGCAGAGGCGAAAACAACATTGGACATACTTACAAAAGAAAAAAATGAATTTGAACGGTTATCGTAAGGCTGCGGAAAAAGGTGATGCGGAGACACAATATCAGTTAGCTGAGTGCTATTATAATGGTCAAGGAGTAGAGGAAGATTATACCGAAGCAATTAAATGGTATAGCAAGGCAGCCAAACAAGGTTTTAAGATAGCGAAAGAAGTATTGGACATTATAGGCGAAGAATATTAGGCGAAGAAATAAAAGAAAAAGGCGGGGAACAATGATAATAAGTTGTTCCCCGCTTGTTGTTTAGATGATTATACAATCTTTTCAATGAATATGGAGAAATTGAATAAGGGTTTGTGGCGGTTTATGTACAGCACAATAAAGTAAATACATAGTATGGCAAGGCATATAAGGGCTGTCAAACCTTCGTCCAAAGCAAAGAAATGATACTCGACAACGCAAAACAATATAACTAAAAGGGTGGGATAGAAAAATGCAAGGCCAATGGCTTTAAGTACCTTGTTTTGCGGGGTCAATATGCTTACCTTTTCCCCGACGGTAAAGTCTTCGGCATTGTTTTGCGTTATAGTGAAATCCTTACCGGTCTTGCCCGACTTCTCACATAAGAAAGCCGCAGAACAACCGGAGCATTCGGATTTTGGGGTAACGTGCAAAGAAATCTTATTGCCGTCAATGGTTGTTATTATGCCCTCGTCTTTATTGCAGTCTGTGTTTTTCATCGTTGTTTGCGTGTGAAATGTTTTTTTGTGTAAGGTTAAAAAACTTTAATTAAATGTGAATAAAGTATTTGTTCTCCATATAGCCGACCTTGTTGTCTTCGGTGCGGGCTTTAATCCAAGCAGAGCCGTCGTTGTCAAGGATTTTAATCTTTTGACCTTTGTATAATATGGATACGTCTTTGGCTCCGTTGTTCTTGCTTTGGCGTAAATGAATATTGCTTTTGATTACAATAGCGTGGGATAAGTCGTTTTGAATGTTTTGTCTGATAATGCCAAAGCCCATTGAGGATAGAGAAACAATGAGTAAGGTTATTGAGATGTAAAACCGCAAGACCTTATGTTCGTTTTTGAATATGTAAAAGAAAAATACAACGCACGCAGCCAAAAAACAAGCGACAAACAAAGCAAACCAAACAGGAATGGCAAGCAAGCCCGAGACGTATTTTGCCCATTGCACAAGGATAAACTCAGGCATAATGTATGTGTCGCCGACCAAGTGGGCGCGAGTTATATTGATGTTTTGTTTGATATCTTTGTTAGACGGAGCAAACTTTAATGCCTTCTCATAGTAAAGTATTGCCTCGGCATAGTTGCTTTGCTTAAAGCATGAGTCGGCTTTATGGCAATATTGCTTCGCATCTTGGGCTTGGGCGGTATGGAACATAAAGCACGAAGCCAATAATATCAAGGCAATGGATAGACCGTCGGGAATATGTATCTCGTGTTCGGGGCGAGTGGGTGGTTGTTTTTTGATTTTTTTAAGTGTTTTCATCTGTTCTTCTATTGAAGATATTACTTCTACGGTGTCGTTGTAGAGAGTTATATCTGCCGTTGCGGTCTTGTCTTGCGAAAATCTGAGGTATTGACATCTTTCGAGGATTGTTCCCAATGTTTCGACGGTCGTGGAGTTGATATTTAAGGATAGCAGTTCGTCTTTGCAGCCCTGAATACTCAACTGCGTCCTATCCATCTTGAATCTGTCCTCCAAATAAGTCCAAAGAGCAATAGCGGTTTCGTCTTCAAAGGTCTCCATTTCGTTTTTGTCCAAAAAGGATTTGGCTTTCTTCAATCGTTTGATAGCAATGCGAGTGGCTTTCTTCATCTTCATACCTGCTACATCGGAACAAAGACGCAAGTAACGTGAGTACATAAATATAGAGACCACCAATAAGGCTATTAATATAATAGGTATAAGGACGACAAGTGCGGAATCGAATAAATGGTATTCTTTTGCCAAAGAAGAAATACGAGGTTTGTTGATAATCTTCATATTTCTGTACTTCAAACGTGCGTCCAATTGGTCGGCGAAATCGGGATTGACGTCTCCTTTTGCCACTTGCAGGGCGTAGCCTTCTACGGAAATGGTGTCATATGAACGTGTTTTCGTGTTGAAATAAGAGATATTTAAGTCGGGTATATTGAATTTGCCCTCGATACGTGGAATTACCAAGTAGCGGAATGTTCTCGTACCGCTAAGACCCGAAGTTGTGCGTTGGATATTGTCGTTAATCTCGGGGTCGGACAATTGGAACTCGTCGGGAAGTTCCAACGGCAGGTTGTTAATCAACGTTAAGTTACCGCTTCCCGAAAGGGTATAGGTAAGATAAAAAGGTTCGTAGGCTTTGGCTTGTTTGGACGACACATCTCCCGAGATTTGGAACTGTCCGACACCGCCAAAGAAGTTGTCAGGCTTTTGGGTAAGGTCGCTAACGTTTAATTTCACGGCATTGGAACGTACTTCCTTTTGAACATTACGTACGGAAGTAGTATAGGCCGGGAAGAAGTTATTAAAGAATGGGTCGGCAAAGGTTTGGCGTTGTCTTGATAGGATGCGGCCGCTAAGATTTACGGGCATTGGTTTGATAGTAAGCACGCCACTCTTCTGAGGATAGACGATAATGGTTTTAAGTATGGCTGTCTGATAACGTTGTCCGTTGTATGTTTCCCAAGTCAGTTGCGGGCGTGGTTCGTGGTCGAGTTCCTCAATCCAGAAGCCCGATGTGGAAGGAATGTTGGACATACTGTATTCGCTTACATCAATCAACGAATAAAGTTTATACGTTATGATGACTTGTTCGCCCTTGACAGGAGTGGTGGTACTCGGAATAGCACGAACGAACATCGCTTTGTCGTCTATTTGTATCTGTTGATTAGTGTTGTTTTGCTGAGTAGGGACTTGCGGAGAATAATTATTGTAATTATTTCTGTGTTGTGAGGAATTGTTTTGGCGGTTAGAGGTATGGTTTTTTGAGGCTGTAAGAGTTAGCGAGTTGGATGTATAAGTCTTTCCATTGACATCTACTTTGGCAGGTGAGACGGTTATTGTTCCCTCTTTGTCGGCAACCAAAGTAAAAGAGAATGTAGTCTTGGAAGATGAGGTAATCTTACCGTTGATGTTGGAAGATGAATACGATGTTGAGGTCATCGGCCCTGCAACAATACGTGCCCCTTTGACTGTCGGGTTACGGAAATATTTGACGTCCCTTGCGTTGATTGTGAAATCCACACGAAAACCCTCGCCAACGCCGACAACAGTCGAAGATGTTTTGGCGGTGAATGTTGTTTGCGACAAAGACAAAAACGAACTTATGAGGCAAACGATAAATATCAAACTACTACCAATCTTTTTCATTGTGTTTGTCTTGTACATTTTCGTTGTTCTTCTTTACCCTTGAAATGGTTTGCTTTTCGTTGTTCTTTATAGCGTTCAACATTTGGTTGATTTCGCTGTTGTTGTTATTGTTTTGATTGTCGTTTTGGTCGTCAGGATTGTTATTGTTCTTCATAAGCCAAAGACAAAGTGCGTAATTGTATTTGGCGTTGGTGTCCTTAGGATTTAGAATCATGGATTGCTTATAGTCGTTGGCGGCTTGGCTCAAATACTTCATACCTTCCTCGCTTTCTTTGTTGGTTTGCGATAATCCGAATAAGGCATTGCCGCGATTGTATAAGGCGTTGGCAACGTCTCGCTTTTCCTTGGAAGTCTTAGGCGTCTTGTTTGTTAAGTATTTGTTGTAATGCTCAACGGCTTTGGAGTAATCCTTACCATTGTCTTGCATAAGAGCATTGCCAAGATTGTAGTTGGCTTTATCAAATGTCGAATCGTTTTTCAAAGCCTGTTCATAGTTTTTTATTGCTTCGGAATACTCCTTTTTATTGTATTTCCTGTTGCCTTTCCTTGCATATTGGTTGGTTTTGTCGCAAGAAACCAAAAGCAGCGGCAGGCATAATAAAATAAGGCACTTTGATGGGGCTGAAATAATATGTGAAAAGAATTTACTGATGTTTAACACTATTTCACTGATGTTTAAAACTAATTTTGTGAAAAGCCCTCTTATTTTTTTTGTATGATTAAAAGCATTCATAACATGTTATTTTTATCAGTCTTTTCCGAAGAAAAATTTACGATTTATAAACTTGTTTTTGGCGTTGAATATTGTAAAATCCAAAATAAGCAGCAACAAAGCGATGATTGTAGGAATATAAAACAAGGTTTGGTAGTCCTTGAAATTTATTCCTTGCGTAGAGTTTTTGTCAAGTGAGTCGATGGATTTCATAATAACGTCCAAGCCAAGAGTTGAGTTGGTTGCTTTAATGTATTTACCGTTGGTTTTCGCGGCAATGTTTTTCAGCGTTGTCTCGTCTAACTTGGTTATAACAATATTGCCTTGTGAATCTTTTTTGAATGTTTCTATGCCGTTTTCTTTTATAGGTATCTTTGTGCCTTCAATACTGCCTATACCGATACAATTGATAATGATGTCGTCTTTTGCAATCTCGGAAGCCAAATCTTCACTCTGTTTCTCCAAATCTTCTCCGTCGGAAATCAAAATTATGGTGCGGCTTCTGTTTTTAGCTTTCTGCTCTCCGAAACCACGTGCTGCCGTTTGCAAAGCCTCCTGAATATTGGTGCCTTGATTGTCTATAAGTTTGGTGTCTATAACATCGGTAAACATTTTAGCTGTGGCGTAATCGCTTGTGAGCGGTAGGAAATTAAAACTTGAACCTGCAAAAACCACAATACCTATACGGTCTCCGTCTAATTGTGTTATCAGTTGGTTTATTGCAAGTTTGGCTCTTTCCAAACGATTGGGTGAAAGGTCTTGTGCGAGCATTGAGTTGGAGACATCAAGACAAATCATAATATCAGCCGCCTTTCTTTCCTTGTTACCTATCGTAGTTGCTTTTTGTGGATTGGCTGCCGCCAAAACAATAAAGGCAAAAGCCAACATAAGCAAAATAAACTTCAATTGTTGTTTGCCAAAAGACAATAGTGGCAATATATCATTGTGTAATGGTGTGTCAATGGCAGACGAAAGTTTCTTTTTCTTGATTCTTTGCGAAACGATAAACCAAACGCTTATCAGTGGGATAAACAATAACAGCCAAAGAATATATGGAAATTCAAATCTAAACATTTTGCAACCTTTCTTTTAGTAATTACGTTTCAAAACAGTGTATTTTAAGATAATTTCGGCAAGAAGAATAAACATTGCAATGAGTGCAAGTTTGAAGCCCACGTCTTCTTTTTGGTTGTATATGGATACGTTGATAATGGATTTTTCCATTGAATCTATATCCTTAAACACTTGCTCCAAAGAAGATTTTTTAGTCGAGCGGAAATATTTTCCTCCCGTCGTTTTAGCGATATTATTCAAAAGCGATTCGTCAATCCTACTCTCGATAGGCTGGTATTGTTTGCCGAAAGGCGTTTGAACAGGTATTTGTGTCATACCTGTTGAGCCTATACCTATTGTATATACACGAATACCGAATTCCTTTGCGAAGCCGGCGGCTTGTAATGGGTCAATCTGACCGGCGTTATTGTCGCCGTCGGTTATAAGGATTATGGCTTTGCTTTTTGCTTTGGTGTCTTTTATTCTGTTTATTGCCGTTACAAGACCATCGCCTATGGCTGTACCGTCTTGTAATTCGCCGCTCTTTGTTTGAGCCAAAAGTTCCAAAAGAACATTGTGGTCAATGGTTGGAGGACATTGAGTAAAGGCTTCACCAGAGAAAACGATTAAACCTATTTCGTCATTTTTTCTATTATTGATAAATTCGGTGGCAACGGTTTTTGCACTCTCTAAGCGATTAGGTTTGAAATCTATTGCAAGCATTGACGGAGAAACGTCCAATGCCAAAACGATGTCAATGCCTTCAATGTTTTTGTCGTCTTTGGATAAAGAAATATGTGGTCGCGATGCGGCAACGAGTAATAGCACAACCGCAATTATTCGTAAATAATCGGGAACGTTCTTAAACCTTATTCTCCACGTTTTGGTGGAGAGAGCCAATTGTTGAAGATTGGAGTATTTGATAGGGGCAAAGCGTTTTTTGTCTTTACGTAAGATGAAAATCATTAGTGGAATTACGACAATCAATGCCCACAAGAATATAGGATAAGAAAACGATATGTTATTCATTGATTACCTCCTTTTCTTCTTTGGTGCCTGTGTCGTCCTTAATAGGCTCTAAGCGTTTGTTGTTATTGATAAAGTCTTCGCTATCTTGCAACAAATTTAGATTTGTTCTTGTGTCAGGAATGTATTTTGCGAATTTAACCAAATCCGATGTGGTAAAGATGTTTTCAAGTCTTTTGTTGTCTTCTTGACTTACGTCTTTGCTGAGCATTTCTTCCATAATCTGATTTGTTGTCTTTTCAAAAGCATTGACATTAAACCTACGGTAAATATATTGCCATAATATCTCGCTAAGGGCAATATAGTGCTGTTTTTCTTGACCTGTTTCCAACAGACGGGCTTGCTTCAAACGTTTAAGGTTGTTTAATGCTTCTTCGTCTTCCGGTATAGCGGCTTCTTTAATGGTTTGTGGGGATTTTGTTTTGTTCTTAGTGCGGCGAACAAAGTAAATAATGGCTATGATAATTCCTGTCAAGACGATACCGCCAATAGCAAAAGGCAAAATTTCCTTAAACGTGAAAGGAATTTTCATAACACCCTTGATAGGTTTTACTTCAATCTTTGTTGTGTCAATTACAGGCGAAAGAATTTCCACATTAGGCGATTGAACGACATAAGCAGGCGATGTTTGATTTGCTAAATAAAACTGAAACTCCGGTAATTTATGAACGCCTTCAATAAATGAAGCAAAAACGTATTTATAGTTTATTTTGTCCTTTGAAGTATCTATCGAAGTTTGCAACATTTGTATGGTGTCGGAGAATTGAAAGTCGGAAGTGAAGTTTAGATTTTTGTTCGTTAAAGGTATGGAAAAAGAATATTCGATAGGATCGCCTATCATATATTCTTTTTTATCTGTTTTGCCAACTATACTTTGGGCAAAGACATTACCTGCAATTCCTAAACATATCAGTATATAAAGCAGCTTGTTCATAATCTTTCTCTATTTGCAAATAGTTTAATCAATTCTTTTGTGTAATCGGAATCCGTGTAAATATTGACGTAATCGATACCCAACTTCTTAAACTCGTCAGTAGTTGTTTTCTGAGAGTTAAGTATGTATTCCTTGAAATTTTTACGTGTGGCTTCGTCGTGAGTGTCTATCCAAATATTTTCTTTTGTTTCCAAGTCCTCCATAAGAACAACACCCAAATCAGGCAGATTGTATTCCATAGAATCATTTACCAATATGGAACAGACATCGTGCTTGCGAGCAAAAATGGAAAGACTCTTGTCGAAAGTTGCAAAGCCGTCCGTTATAAGGAAACAAGTACAATGTTTTTTGATTATATTGTTTATATATACGAATGGTTCAGAAAAAGAAGTGGTGGTATCTTTCGGCTTGAAAGATAGTAACTCCCTTATGATTCTTAGACAATGGGCAGAGCCTTTCTTTGGTGGAATATACATCTCTACTTTATCCGAAAAAAGCAGTGCACCTACTTTGTCATTGTTGGATATTGCTGAAAAAGCCAATATAGCGGCAATTTCGGTTATAGTATCAACTTTTAAGCAGTTTTTACTACCAAATCCGGTGGAACCGCTAACGTCAATCATTAACATTAATGCCAACTCCCTTTCTTCTTCAAAGACTTTTACAAAAGGCTTGTTGTATCTTGCCGTAACATTCCAGTCTATCGAGCGGACTTCATCGCCATAAGTATATTCTCGTACTTCCGAAAAAGTCATACCTCTTCCTTTGAAAGCACTTTTATATTGTCCGGCGAAGACATTACGAGAAAGTCCTTTGGCTTTGATTTCTATTTTATGAACCTTTTTTATTAATTCGGAATATTCCATAAACAATATTATTACAAATGTTCTTAGTTTATCAGTAGTTGCGATTGCCGCCGAAGATAACCTAAATTATGGAACATCTACGCGATTGATGATTTCATTAACAATATCGATGCTTGTTACATTCTCAGCTTCTGCTTCGTAAGTCAATCCGATTCTGTGGCGTAAAACATCAGGGCAGATTGCAATAACATCTTCTGGAATTACATAACCTCTGCGATGAATGAATGCGTATGCTCTTGAAGCCAATGCCAAATTAATCGAAGCACGTGGAGATGCGCCGTAAGAAATATACGGAACAATTTTTTCCAATTTGTAGTTTCCAGGGAATCGAGAAGCAAAAACAATATCGGTAATATAGTTTTCAATTTTAGAATCCAAATAAACTTGCTTTACTACTTCTTTGGCTCTGTTGATTTGTTCAATATTTACTACTTTTGATGTGGTCGGCTCACTCATCTGCAATTTTTGATGAAGTATTTGTCTTTCCTCCTCAATGCTTGGATAAGTAACAACGACTTTTAGCATAAAACGGTCAAGTTGAGCTTCCGGCAAAGGGTAAGTGCCTTCTTGTTCGATAGGGTTTTGTGTTGCAAGAACCAAGAAAGGGTTATCTAATTTATAAGTCTTTTCGCCTATTGTTACTTGTTTTTCCTGCATGGCTTCCAATAATGCGGATTGAACTTTGGCAGGGGCTCTGTTTATTTCGTCAGCAAGTACGAAATTGGAAAAGATAGGTCCTTGTTTTACTTCAAAGCCTGCACTTTTTTGATTATAAATCATTGTACCGATAACATCGGCAGGCAACAAATCTGGCGTGAATTGGATTCTTGAAAAACCTGCATCAATAGTTTTTGCAAGTGCAGAAATGGTAAGTGTTTTAGCAAGTCCGGGTACTCCTTCCAATAATATATGTCCATTAGATAACAAACCTATCATCAATCGTTCAATCATAGGTTTTTGTCCTATAATGGTTTTGCCTATTTCATTTGTGATGGCATCTACAAAAGCACTTTCGCTTTCAATCTTTTTATTTAATTCTGTTATATCCATAGTGTAGTGTTTTTTAGTTCTAAAAACGCTTGTTTTATTAAAATATTGCAAAAGTACAATAAATTCGCAAATTAAGTTTCTTGTGAGTCGTTTTAGTAACTTTTTATTAAAAATATCTATATTTCAAGAGTTCTTATGCCATTTCCTTAATTTATTATTTATCAACAATATTTAGTCGGTTTTATTTACGTAAAACGTATTTTTTTATTGAAAATCTTGTTATGTGAGTTTTTTTGCGTATTTTTGCCGTTTCAAAAAGTAGTCTTTTGAATATAAACAAAAAAGAATAACATAAATAGTATGAAAAACAGGAAGTTACTTTTAAGTATGTTGCTTTTCACTGTCATGGGTATAATGACAAGTGCAGCAATGTCAGCTCCTTATATGGAAGGAGAAGTAGTGGGTTGGACTCAACTTGGTCCTAATAATTATGCAGGACGTGCAAGCGCAGCCTTGTTTGATAAAAATAAAGACGGCGTTGTTTATGTAGGAACAGTTGGAGGTTTATATGTCAGTGTCAATTACGGTAAGAATTGGAGAGAAATACCTCTTGGAGATGCTGTTTACAATGTTACTGCAATCACTCAGTCTGATAATGGTAGATTGTATGTTGCAACGGGAGACGGTACTTACAGAACTTATCGTGGAGAAATGAGCCAATCCCGAAGCAATCAGGTGTCAAGTCAAGTTGGCGGTGGCGTATTTATGCAAACAGAAGGTATGGATGCTGCTTGGGATGCTTCTTTGAGTGATGCGGAAAAATACGCTCGCATTGTTGATAATTTCAAATTTGAAGCAATGACAAATACTGTTCCTGATTCAAAATATGATTATGAAGGAGATTTTGCTTACATTAATACTATTTTGTACGCAAATAATACTTTGTATGTCGGAACAGTAAATAGAGGTTTGAAAAGAACAAGTGATGTAGAAAATAAAGATGCTGCATTTACTAATGTTACAATAGACGGTAACACGAAGTTTAACGTTTATGACTTACAAGTAAATTCATTGAATCAGATTGCTGTTGCATACGACGGTATGGTTGCTGTTGATGATGCAAACGGAAATTTCAAAGTTATTTTTAATTCAGATGCAGATACTGAAAATCCTTTCAATGCAAGAGGTTTCGGTAAGATTAAATTGGCATATGCAACTAAAAATCCTAATGATTTGTTTATTTTTGCTTCTGCAAATTACAATACACAGCCATATAAACCTACGGACAATGGTCTTATTTATGGCGTTTATCGTCCATATCGTGAAAAAATTGGTGGAACGGTTGCAAATGATGCTTCTTTATATACATTGGCTCCTACTTCAAACAATTGGTTTAACATAACCACTACTTCAATGGCGTTGTTGGCAGGTTCTTCTTTGCAATATGGCATGAGTATAGTTGTTGATGACAGAACAGAGGGTGATGAAATCGTTTATTTAGGAGGTAATGAAGTATATGCAGGACAAGACTACAATAAAGAAGGTAAGTTTTCTTTTTCTCAGATGACATCTGCTACGGATTTGGATACAGCAGGCAATGGCGTAGGTATTAATATAAATAATATATTGTTTATGCCTGAAAAGAAATCTGCTGCAATGACTGCTTACGATTCATTATTCACTCTTGTAACTTCTGATATGGGAGTATTCGTTCGTTCTTACGACACAATATTGGGTGTATATAGATGGTGGCCAAGTTCTCAGGGTATGAACAATCTACAAACTTATGATGTAACTGCAACGGCTGACGGTTCAGTGTTTGCTGCAACACAATCCAATGCTATTGTTTATATTCCAACTGCAAAAGATACGGTTCAAAGAGGCTTTAAGGTTTGGTCTATAAATAATCCTAACTATCCTTTATTAAGTAGCAAAACAAATTTGCCTACATACTATGGTGGCGACTTTAACGACTACACTTACTCCGGTAGTTCTGTTAATGCTTCTGCAATATACAAAACAACACCTTTAATAAGAAAACCAGTTTTACTTGCTCGTCCGGGAACGAACATTGCAAGAACATATAGCAATGGTGGAGATTATGATGCAATAGATGACCAAACTTGGACTTATGGAGATACTGGTGCTGTTGCTCAATCATTGTTGATAGCCCCTATGATTTCTGATTACAATTTTGACCAATTCAACACTCCTATTGCTTATTGGGAATCTTTTGATATGACTAATTCAATTGATAGTATTGTCGTTTCTGTGGGAGAACATACATTGCTTAGAGGTTGGAGAAAAGTTAAGGTTATGCAAGGCGAGCAAGAAATCGAAAAGGATAGCCTTTGTAATCTTGAAATGATAGACGGAACTTTTGTTTTTGACGGGGATACAATTTTGGTTGAGAGTGGTAATTTATCTTATCCATTCTTCCACGTTATGCATGCTTCCGATTTGATTACTGTTGATCCTGATTCTTACAGACAAACTACGGGAGACACTTTGTTTGAAAAATTATCTGATTTTGAAATGAAAATTCCTCAACCTGTTCAAGCAAGAGCATTGGTAGCAACCAATAGAGGAGCGTTTATATGTGGCAAAATCATGGACTTTTCAAAGACTATTGACCCTACTGCTGCCGCAGAACAGAGATGGGGACAATTGACTTGGGCAAAAGTTTATAGAACAGGTGCTCAATCTTCTTCTGATGATTATTCAACAATGAATACACGTATCAATGCAGTTGCGTTGTCTGCTGACGGAAACACCGCTTATCTTGCAATTGATAATTATTCATCATTTACAGCTTATACTAACACAACTCTTGTAAGAATAACAGGTTTGAATGATGTTGCTATAAATAATGATGAGATATTCAGAGGTAATGATAATGATATTAATACGTTTGAAGCGAATACAGCTGTTATAGGAACTTTCAATCGTCCTATATCTGCAATTGTTTGCGATCCTCAAAATATAAATAACGTTCTTCTAACTTTTGAAGGCTCTTCAAATGCTGCTAACGTTATGCAGACTGTTAATGCTTTGGACGAAGCAAGCAGTGTATCGTTTAGTGATATTAGTTTGACAATTAATAGAAACGGCGAAACAGTTTCAAAAGAAAAACCTGTATTTAGTGGTTTGTATGAAAGCGTTAATGCAGGTAAAACAAATCCAAGTGGAAGAATTTATGTAGGTAGTGATGATGGTATATATTACAGAGCAAATGGACAATGGGTTTCTGATAATGAAAATATGCCAAGTGTTCCTGTTTATGATTTGTGGCAACAGACTAAAAAACTTCCTAAATGGACTTATTACTCATATATTGGACAAAATTCAGAATTTACAACCTTTGAGGCAACAAAAAATACTGGTGTTATCTATGCTGCTACCTATGGTAGAGGTATAATGAGAAATACCGATTTTCAAGATACAATTCCTATCGAATCAAATGTTGCTTTGGTAGATGTTGAAAATGGAAATTCTTCAAATATATCTATCGCAGTTTATCCTAACCCTGCTGTTGATGAGGCTACAATTGCTTACACTTTGAATGATGCAGCAAACGTAACATTCCGTTTGGTTGATTTGAATGGTAGAGAAGTTTCTCAATTCGATGGCGGACGTCAAGCAAAAGGAACACACACTCAGATTCTTGATGTTCAAAATCTGCAAAGAGGCATTTATGTAATTCAGATGATTACAGATAAGGCTTCAAGCAATGTTAAATTGATTGTAAAATAAGATTTAACTTAATTAATACTTAAAGAAGTGGTGCGAAAGTGCCACTTCTTTTTTGTTTTGTTACTTGAAAATTCGACGAAATAGGTAGATGAATTTTTTAGAAATGAATTTTTCTTCTTTTTCTTATTTTTAATTATTGTAAAATGACTTGTTTGAAAAATACTTTCTTATTAAATTATTTTGTGATTACTATTCGCTTCACTGATGTTTAAAACTAATAAAATAATCACTAACACTATTTTACTAATCACTGAAACTATTTTTCTTATTGCACTAAATATTTTTTCGAAAAATGATGTCATTGTTTTTATTATCCTAAATATTATAATGAATACTTGTATTGATGCTGCTATTTCACTGTCTGCAATCAAAAATATTATGTTAAAAGAATGCACATTAATCAATATTTCTTTATCTTTTTATAATAAAATTGTAAAATTTGAGTTTATTATGTTGTTGCAAACTTTTTTGAACATGTCATTAAAACAAACAATAATATTACTATCTACAATTTTTATCGCATCTTTATCATCGAAGGCACAAAGTACTGTCGGCAATGATGCTTTTGCAGTGCTTAATCTATATAACTCTGCTCCGATGACGGCGAAAGGATTGAGTTTTATGCCTCGTTTTACCACTGATGTGGCATCGGCTTTGACAAATCCTTCGATACTTAACGATTCTTTGAACAATAACGCCTCTTTGACTTATACCGATTTGTTCGGTAGCACTTATCAAGCCGCTTTGGCGTTCGCTCATAAGTTCGATAAAATAGGTAATTTCGGTTTTGGTTTGCAATACATAAATTACGGCAGTTTTGCACAAACCGAGATTAATGGTGATGTCAATGGAACGTTTTATGTCAATGAGTTTATGATGACTTTATCTTATGGAATGCAGATAGAGAAAAATCTTTATTTGGGTGCAACGTTTAAGCCTTTGTTTTCAAAATATGAGACGTATTCTTCATTCTCTTTGGCGTTTGATATTGCGGCAACATATTATAATCCTAACAAAACTTGGCAGGCTTCATTAATTTTGAAGAACGTAGGCAGGCAAGTGAAGTCTTTTAATAGTGTAAGAGATACATTACCTACGGATTTACAGTTGGGTTTTTCCAAGAAATTTTCACATGCTCCTCTTATTTTGTATATAGTTGCCGACAATTTGACAAGGTGGAATATTAGAGAAAATGATGCTTTGAACCCTCGTGATAATGTTTCTATGGACGGCACGATTGAAAAGGAAAGTGGCTTTTCGGCATTTTTGGATAAAGGATTCAGACATCTGCAATTTGCCTTGGATATTGTTCCATCTGATAATTGGTTTTTGAGTGTTGGTTATTCATGGCGGAGACATCAAGAGATGAAAGTCGATGATGCTTTCTCACTTGCGGGTTTGTCCTACGGATTAGGAATTAAGTGGAAGAATTTCTCGCTTTCGTATGCGAGAAACGAATATCATAACTACGGCTCCCCAAATTATATTACCTTAGGCTATTCTTTTAGATAATCTTTTTAACACATATTTTTTTATTAATCCGAAAAGAAAAAACATTTTTCAGAAGCATCGTGTATGTTTTCAAAAATGTATATATACATGGGATAAAATTTTATGAGGTATTAAAAAAATAATGTTTAATATTAGCAAATTGCTGTTAAACATCAGTAAATTTTTATTAAACATCAATAAAATAGTGAGAGCCATTAAAAAATTTACTTCACACACTAATAAAATTATACTCATTTTGACAAATTTTTTTGAAAAATCGTTTTTTATGAGTAATAAATTCGTTAAAACGATAAATTTATTCAATAAATTTTTTGAAAATTTTATTTTTTTATTTTAAGAGAACTAAATTTTATTCTATTGTTATTTAATAATATATAGGGTTTTGAACAATTTTTTTTTGGGGAGGGTAAAGTAAAAAAGATTTGAAAAATTTGTTTTTTTATTGAAAAATTTGCAACTTCGCAGTTGAGTTTGTTTCTCTGATATAGACTTATACTAATTTTGAACCTAAAAAATAGAAAAGACTAAAATTAACATAAATGTATAATTAATACTATTTCAAAAATGAAAAAAAACGTTCTTGCTCAGCCATGGCTTGGAGCATCTTTTAGAAAATTTTTACTTGTGGCAATATTCCTTGCTTTCACAAGTAGTTTCGCGCAAACAACAGTGCCTTTGAATGAAAGTTTTGAAAGCGAAAGTATTCCGTTCCCTTGGGCATTTATTACCCCTTCGGGTTCTGTTGATTGGGAAATTGACGACTCTTATTCTCATAGTGGAAGTTATTCTGCAGCTATTGGTTATCAAAATCAAAAAGATAGTTGGCTTGTAACACCGAAATTGTCTCCCCAAAGTGGAGATAGCATTAAGTTTTGGTTGATGCTAGAAAGTCCTACTAATTTTAGTTTGTGCGATACTTTTGCTGTAATGATTTCCACAACAAATACAGAACTGGAAAACTTTACTGCATTGGAAACCGTTTGGAATGGTGAAACAACGGGAGATTACACCTTTACCGAAGAAGTTTGGACATACGTAGCCATTTCTTTGGAAGACTATGTTGGCGAAGAAATATATCTTGCATTCAAAAAAAGTAGTAGCGGAAATTGTGGTGTTGTTTGGTTAGACGATGTATCGGGCGTTGATTATATTACACCAACTTGTCTTGTGCCAGGTACAGTAGCAAGTACGACAAATACGACTGCTACAATAACACTAACAACAAATACGTATGAAGTTAATACGTATAATCTGTATTACAAAAAATCTACCGATACTGAATACAATGAACCGATCACTATAAGTGCAACAGACGATGTATTGTCTTATACGATAGAGGATTTGGAAGCAGGAACTATTTATGATTATTATGTAGAAATATTTTGCGGCGAAGAAGATGATACGTTGCAAACTGCTGTTAAAACATTTATAACAGCATGTGAAGCTATAACTGAGTTTCCTTGGACAGAGGGATTTGAAGACGATTGGTTAATCAATACTACTTTGAGTGATAATGTTACAGCACCTCTTTGTTGGTCTAATTTTAGTGGTGGTTATGTAAATTCATCTAATAGTTGCAAATGGAAACAAACAAAAGACTATTCTAATAGTGGAACCTCTTCGGCTACAATGTATAGTGATTATGCAACAAGTAGTCATAACGATTGGTTGATTACACCAAAACTTGCATTGACGGGTAACCAACAAATAACGTTTTACGCAAGAAGCCGTACTTCATCAGAGTTAGATGAGATTTCGGTTTGGATTTCAGACAGTGATGTAACTTTAACAGCACCTACTAATCCTAATGATACATCTGCTCTTGTCGGTTTTACTGAAATAGCAAACTTCGGAACTATACCGGCAGCATGGGAGGAATACATTATTTCTTTGGCAGGGTACTCGGGTAATCGTCAAATTGCTTTTGTGAGAAAATATGCTCCTTATGATGGATATTATTTATACCTTGACGATGTAACTGTTGAGGAAATACCTTCTTGTGTTAAGATTTCACAAGCGACAAGTACGGTTACGCCAACTACGGCAACAATCACGGTCGTGGGAGATCAAGAATCAAGTTATGTTGCTTATTACAAAAAGGTAAATGAGGCTGATTGGAGCGACCCTGTTGAGGTTAATAATTTAACATTGAATTTAACAGGACTAACATCAGCAACTGAGTATCAATATTATTTTGCTACTGTTTGCGATGAGGATACAGCTTTTTCAAAAATATTCAAATTTACAACAGAATGTGCTTCTATAACAGCATCTGATTTGCCAAGATTTTGGGATTTTGAAAGTGGTAATGTACCTCTATCCAGCAGTAGTAGTAATAAAATACCTAAATGTTGGCAGCATATAAGTAACTCCGCTTACAGTATATATGTAAGCACATCAAGTTATGATGCTTATCAAGGTACAAACAGTTTGGAAATTAACTATACGAATGATATAGCCATAATGCCTGAAATAGATACAGATTCTATTAGTATTTCGGATTTGCAAATTTCTCTGTTTGCATTTTATGATTATTACTATTCGAATACATCTTCTCTGATATTTGGAGTGATGACAGATCCTACTAATTCTTCTTCATTTGAGGCGGTTGATACGATAGATATTAATGATTCGTACGCTTATTATGAAGTACAATTTGAAGGATACGTCGGAACAGGTAAGTGGATTGCTATTAAACCGGGTACTTCGTCAGGTAGCTTCTATATGGATAACTTAACTCTTGAACACAAATCTTCATGTGCAAAAATTCAAAATTCTACTGTTGAAACGACAATCAATAGTGCAACTGTTACAATAGCAGAAGATGAAATTGAAGATGGTGTTGCATACCAACTTTATTACAAAGAAAATAATGCTGCTTCTTGGGAAGAACCTGTAATGTTTGTTGATGGTGTTGCTCAAATAGAAAGTGGTTTGAAACATTCTACGGTTTATGATTATATGATAGTAAGTGTATGTAGTGATGAAAGTGAAGTAGAAGGCTTGAAAAAGGTATTTACAACTACTTGTGCTAATATAACTGCCGAAGATTTGCCTTATACTTGGAATTTTGAAGGTACTGCTACTGGTGGAACATCAAGTAATCCATTGCCTCCTTGTTGGAGTTTTTCTCAATCTTCCGATATGGCTCGTATTTATAGTTCATCGGAGGATGCTTATCAAGGTGATAAATTTTTGAATTTTCATAGTACAACTTATTATGATCCTACATATATTGCGCTTCCTCAAATAGATACTGAAAGTGTTACGATGGATCATTTGCAACTATCATTTTATGCAAAGAAAAATTATGATGACTATTCAAAATTGGAGATTGGAATTTCTACAAATCCTGCAAGTGCCGATGAATTTGTTTTATGGGACGTTGTTGATGATTTTTCAACAACATACAAAAAATACACATTTAACTTTACTAACTATGACCAAGGTGGTGCATATATAGTTATAAGAACACCTGAAAATAACATGTCAGAGATATACATTGATAATATGGAATTGTCTTTTGCTCCAGAGTGTGTCTCTGTATCATCTACGGCTACTACGACAACTAATTCTGCAAACATTACCTTGAAAGGTAAGGCAGATGCTTCTTATGTTGTATATTACAAGCAAGTTGATGCAGAAGAATGGACAAGTGCAGAAGTTTCCGATTTGCAGGCAGAGATAAGTGATTTGCAGCATAGTACTGCTTATCAATATTATGTTGCTACTATTTGCGGCGAAGATACATTGACTTCGGATGTTAAAACTATATTAACATCGTGTGTTACTATTGATATTGAAGATTTGCCTATTACTTGGAATTTTGAACAGAATAATTATGGCGGTAATCCTGCAAGCCCAATGCCTACTTGTTGGCAAAGAGTTGATAATGGTAATGACAATCCTTATGTATCAACGTATGATTATTATGCTTATGAGGGGACAAACTCATTGTATTTTCATTCATATTATGACGGATATGCAATAATGCCTTTAATTAATTCTGAAATTCCTTTGGATACATTGCAGTTAACTTTTTATGCAAAGAATAGTTCGTATTATGGTAGTACTTCAAATATGGAAATTGGAGTTATGTCAGACCCTACGGATATTACTACTTACGAAACAATAACAACTATTGAAATTAACGGTACTTATACTTTATATACAGTTAGATTTTTAGGTTATACAGGTGATGCCGGATATATTGTTTTGAAATATGTTACTAATAGTGATTTTTCTGCGTATATAGATAGCCTTACATTGGGGATTGTTCCTGATTGTCAAGAAATATTGCCGGCAGATATAACATCTGAAACAATTACAACTACTACTGCTGAGGTTACTATTGATGCCAAAGAAGGTAAATCATATAAATTCTACTACAAGACATCAAATTCTACAAATTATGGAGAGGCGATAATGTTTGATGCACAGAACAAGGTTTCTATTTCAGAATTAACTCCTGCTACAAATTATGATTATTATATTGTAACGCTTTGCGATGAGGAAGATAGTGCAATAAGTTCAATATTTAATTTCCAAACTTCTTGCAATCCTATTAATCCAAGCGATTTGCCAAAGATTTGGGATTTTGAAACTAACAATACAGCAGGAACAGAGACATATCCTCTCCCTGTTTGTTGGCAAAGAATGAGTAGCGATAGCCCGAGCGTATCTGATAATTCTAATTATGCAAATAGTGGTTCTCACTTTTTGGCTTTCTCCGGATATGTTGATGTAGATATGGTAGTTCTTCAAGAAATCAATACCGATAGTTTATCTATTAGCGATTTGCAATTAAGTTTCTATATGCGAAATGCTTCTGGTAGTGCAGAAATACAAGTAGGAACATTAACAGACCCTTCCGATGCAAGTACTTTCACTGTTCTATCAACGATAAGCGAAAACAGTTATAGTTATGTAAAGAAAGAAATGTCTTTAATGGATGCTCCTGAGGGGGATAAATATATCGCATTAAAGGGTATTGATTATAGTACAATATTTATTGATGATATTACCTTGGACAAGGCTCCTGCTTGTCCAACAGCAGTGGGTATGAAAGTAGAGGCTGCACAAACTACCGCCACTATAACCTGGAATCAAGGTGGAGATGGTATTACTTCTTGGAAACTATATTACAGAGAAGAAGGTTCTACTGATGAATGGTTGAGTGTTGATGTTGCTGATAGTTCTAAAACAACTTTAACCAATTTAACGCAGAGTACTTCTTATGAATATTATATTGAAGGTATTTGTTCGGAAGAAGGCGGACAAAATCCGCAAACAACCAATTTAACATTCAAAACTTTGTGTCCGGTTATAACAGTTACCAACACAACTCCTTGGGTTGAAGATTTCTCAAATGATAATGCTTTGGATTGTTGGACTTATGTTGGTTGGAATGTAACTGACGGAGAGTTATTCCATATGTATAGTAGTAATAAAGATAATGGTATTACGCCAATGTTTGATATAACTGCGGTAACCAGCCCACATCTTGCATTCAAGTATAATATTACTGCTTTTTATGGTTATATTGATAACCTTATAGTAAAATATCGTGCTGCTATTACAGACGAATGGATGGAGTTGGCTTCTTACACAACAGAAACGGAAGATGAAATGATTGCTGATACTTTGGCATTGCCTAATCCAAGTGCAACATATCAAATAAATTTCTTCTTTGATGGGAATGATGCTAATGGCATTACTATTGATGATGTAACAATATTCAATAACGACAATGTACCGATGCCTTGCAATACTCCAACAAATCTTACTTTGACAGATTCTTCTTTGACGTCTTTGACAATTTCTTGGGAGGGTACTGCATCTAAATACAAAGTACAGAAGAATAACGATACTCCAATAGAAGTAACGCAAAATTCTTATACTTTCAATGGCTTAACTCCTAATACTTCCTACAATTTCAAAGTACAGTCTGTTTGTGATGAAGAAACTTCTGATTGGTCAGCAGTATTCACGGCAAAAACTTTGGATATTGCTTGTGATGATGTTACGGCTCTTTCTGTAAGTGCAACAACACAGACAACGGCAACCATTACTTGGAATGGAACAGCAAGTGGTTATGATGTTAAGTTGGGCGAAAACGGAAATATTCAAAATATATCCGTAACAACATATACGTTTACCGATTTGACAGCCAATACGACCTACACGGCAATGGTTCGTTCAAATTGCGGTAATGGTAAGACAAGCCAATGGCAAAGTGTAACATTCAAGACAGACCCAGAGGCCGCTGAGGATTGTTATGCTCCTACCGATTTGACTGTTGGTCAAATTACGCAGACATCTGCCGTTGTAACTTGGACTGGTACTGCTAATAGTTACGAAGTTCAAGTAGGTATTTCAGAACCTGTAAAAGTAACAACAAATAGTTATTCTATCGAAGGTTTGACGGCTAGTAGTACTTACACGGTAAAAGTTCGTTCGATTTGTAGCGAAGAAAAACAATCTGAGTTCGTTCCTACAACATTCAAGACATTAGACGATGAAAGTGGATTGATTGATATAGATAACAGCATAGTTATTGCAACATATCCAAACCCTACAACAACTAACGCAACATTGGAAGTTAAAGGCTTAACGCAAGCAGCAAGAGTAATAGTTACTGATGTTATGGGTAGAGTTGTAGCAAGCGATATTTTGCAAGCTGGACAACAAGTTCTGACTATCAATAGCGAAAGTTTTGCTCAGGGCGTTTATTACATTCGCGTTGTAAATGACCAAATCAACAAGACTTCAACTTTGATTAAGAAGTAATTTCTAATACGCAAATATTGTATTCACAGACCGATTGAGAGAATAAATCTCATCGGTCTGTTTTTTATTAAAATAGTTACGCTAATTATTTTATTAGTTGCTTTGGTTATTGAAATAGTGGCGCAGGTGAAAAATTCCGTGGCGTTTACAACTCGGCTAACCAAAAGATTGTGACGACACGATATTTTATTCCGACAAATGTGCT
>OMYR01000049.1 GCA_900315335.1 uncultured Bacteroidales bacterium | reverse complement strand
AGCTGACATTCCTTTCTTTCTATATCGTGTCGTCACAATCTTTGGTTAGCCGAGTTGTAAACGCCACGGAATTTTTCACCTGCGCCTTTATTTTGCTTCTTTACTTGTTGTATTTATATAAATTGCAAAAATACAATATTTATTGTGAAACACAATCAAAATAGGAACAATAATATCCCCCTTTTTTTCCCCCCCCCTCACAAAAACATCGTTACAATACACATCAAATTACAGTTCCATTATCCATTAAAATAATATCTTTAATCATCACAACAGTGTTAAACATCATTTTACCGATTTCACTATCCGTTTAATCCGTAAATTCAATATACTTTTGATTTATAAGTAAAAAATTATTTCCGTTTTTTGCGTCGGTGGGAACAATGGGGTTCTATCCGAGAGCATCACCTTTGATTGAAACACAATCTTATCCAATTTATCGCACCCCCAAAAAGCACGTTTGCCAATAGACTGCAAAGACTTCGGAAGAGTTATATCCTTTAATTTCAAACAGTCTTCAAAAGCGTAACTATCAATATGCGTTATGCCTTCGGGCAAAAAAATTTGTTCAATATCGCTGCAAGACGAAAATGCAAAGGGAGAAATATGCTGCAAAGTATTAGGAAGTCTAAAACAAGACAAATGCTCACAAAACTGAAAGGCATGGTTCGATATTTTCCTCAAACGATTAGGCAGATGTATGGTTTTAAGCGATTGACAACACGCAAAAGTATATTCTTTTATCTCTTCTATTTCATCGTTCAACTCAATATTTTCCAAATTTCTGCAACCGCAAAAAGCACCGGCCTCTATGTTTTTCACATTCTCTATGCCATAGACTTTTTTCAAGTTATGACAACCATAAAACGCCCCTTCCCTAATAGTTTTAAGGCCTTGAGGTAAATAAATCTCCGTTAAATTTCTACAATTCTCAAAAGCATATTCTTCTATCGTTTCAATGCTTTCGGGAAGTTTGACAATATCCAAACAAGTAGAGCGAAAACAATAAGCAGATATATAAGTAACTTTTTCGCTTATCGCAATACATTGCAAATGCCTGCAATCTTTGAAACAAGAAGCAGGCATATTTTCGTCAATCGTTATATGAGTTATCTGTTGATTGTTTTCGTATGATTGCATCGTCTATTTCTTTACGGGAGGATAGTCGGTAGTATAATGAAGACCTATACTCTCCTTACGTTTCATCGCCATAGTTATAATAAGATAAGCATTGGCAACCATATTTCTCAATTCGCAAAGTTGGGGAGTAAGTACACTACGATTATACAACTCTTCGGTTTCGTCATAAATGAGTTTGGTTCTCACAAAGGCTTTCTTCAAACGAATATTGCTACGTACTATGCCAACGTAATTACTCATTATTTGTTGCAATTCTCTTTGCGTTTGAGTTATAAGGCTCATCTCTTCGTTCAATACCATACCCTCTGCATTCCAATCAGGCACTTGGTCGCAGAAATCTATATGTTTTATTTCGTCTTTGGCTTCCATTGCCGCACGATGTGCATATACTGCCGCTTCAAGCAATGAATTTGATGCCAAACGATTTGCACCATGCAGACCTGTACATGAACATTCGCCGGTTGCATAAAGGTGTTTAATGGTTGTACGTGCATAATTATCCACCACGATACCGCCGCAACCATAATGAACACAAGGAACAACAGGTATCATATCGCCACGAGTAATGTTTAATCCCAATTCCAAACATTTAGCATATATATGTGGGAAGTGGTGCATAATCTCCTCTTTACTTATTGCCGAACAATCCAGGAATACATGGTCGTCTCCCGATTTAGTCATCTCGGAATTGATTGCACGTGCCACAATATCTCTTGGAGCAAGCGAACCTCTTTTATCGTATTTCTCCATAAAGGCCTCGCCTTTCAAATTCTTCAACACCCCGCCTGCCCCTCGCATAGCTTCGGTGATAAGAAAAGACGGCTTTTCCATTGGATTGTACAATGATGTCGGGTGAAACTGTACGAACTCCATATCCTTTAACCAACCTTTGGCTCTATGAACCATAGCCTGTCCGTCGCCGGTAGATACAACCGGAGCCGTCGTTGCGGCATACACCTGACCGAATGAACCTGTGGCAAGCATAGTTATCTTAGCCAAATAAGTGTCGATAGAGCCTGTGTTTTTATCCATAACATACGCCCCGAAACACTCTACATTGTCCATGTGGCGATTTACTTCCTGTCCCAAATGGTGTTGAGTTATAAGGTCGATTGTAAATTGGTTTTCTTTTAATTCAATATTGGGATTATGTTTGACTGCTTCGTAAAGGGCGCGTTCTATCTCCGCTCCCGTGTTGTCTTGATGATGAAAGATACGATGTTCGCTGTGTCCTCCCTCACGTGCAAGGTCGTAAGTGCCTCTATTGTTCTTATCAAAACTTGCACCCCAATTGATAAGTTCTTTTATTCTGTCTGTCGATTCGGTAATAGTTATGCGGACGGCTTCTTCATTGCAAATACCCGCACCTGCTATCAATGTGTCTTGGATATGTTTTTCGTATGTGTCGGGGGCATACATAACAGCTGCTATACCACCTTGTGCATACTTAGTTGAACCTTCTTGTGCTTCACCTTTGGTGATAACACACACTTTGCCGTAATTTGCGGCTTTCAATGCAAAAGAAAGTCCCGCAATTCCCGAACCCAAAACCAAATAATCAATCTTGTATCTCATTTCTTGTTATGATTATCCAATATCTCTAATCGCTGAAATAGTTATAATATTCGTTGCGATAATTATTAACATTATTTTTCTGATATGTGAAGATATTTCTTCATCGTATGATTATCGTTTGACGCTTCTATAAAACATAAAACACTAAACTGCATTTGCACCATTGGATACCTCTATGATTTGGTTGGTAATATCCGTCTGACGCTGCTTGTTATACGTCAAAGTCAAGTCTTTTAACAATGCTTGTGCATTATCCGTTGCCTTGTTCATAGACGACATTCTCGCTCCGTGTTCGGAAGTAAAAGAATCAAGAAAACATTTATACAACTGAGTTTTCAAACTCTGCGGAATAACGGAATTGATAATCTCTTGCTTTGACGGAGAAAAAATATAATCGTTGTTATGTACCTGTGTTTGCTCTTCCGTGTTGATTTGACTGCTTACCGGCAAAAATTGTTCTACTTGTGGAATTTGTGTTGCAGCATTCTTGAATTGATTGTAGATAACCAACACCCTATCATAGCGTTTATGCAAAAAATCATTCATATAATTCTCTGCAATCTTGCTTATTTTATCAAAGGTAAGATTATCCCAAACCTCATCGTCAGTACCAAGATAATCTATATTTTCAAGTTTCTTAAAGGCTATATCTCCTTTCCTGCCAAACGAAAAAAGGCTTACCTTATGATTCATCGCAAGAAACTTATCGATTTGACTTATCGTAAGTTTTATTATCGATGAATTGAATGTTGAGCAAAGTCCTTTATTGGAAGTCAAAGCAATGATAAGGATATGTTCTTGTTTATTGGCGGATTGGCGTGCAAAAGCAATATCCTCACCCATACTGTCGCCCAACTTCGCCATTATCTCAGACATTTTCCTTGAATAAGGACGAAGTTGAGTTATTGCAGTCTGTGATTTACGTAGTTTAGCCGCTGACACCATTTTCATAGCAGAGGTTATCTGCTGTGTGGATTTAACAGAGGCTATCCTTAAACGTATTTCTTTTAGGTTTGCCATAAACTATTCGGTTATATATTTATGAGCCACTTCTTGTTGCACTTTATGAAGCGTTTCCAATATTTCGTCATCAATCTTACCTTGTTTGATAGAATCCAATGTGGATTGATATTTTGCAGTCAAAAGCGTAAGATAATCTTTCTCGAAATCCAGGACTTTGTCTGTTGGTATATCGCTTAGCCAACCCTTAGTTCCGCAAGCAATGATTGCCACTTGCTGTTCAACTTTCATCGGAGTGTATTGATTTTGTTTCAAAATCTCAACATTACGCTTTCCTTTCTCCAATACCATCTTGGTTGCAGCGTCCAAATCCGAGCCGAATTTTGAGAATGCCTCCAACTCCCTGTATTGTGCCTGATCCATTTTCAGAGTTCCCGAAATCTTTTTCATCGATTTGATTTGAGCCTTACCTCCCACACGAGAAACGGATATACCTACATTGATTGCAGGACGAACACCCGCATTGAAAAGGTTGGACTCCAAGAAAATCTGTCCGTCTGTAATGGATATGACATTGGTCGGGATATATGCGCTGACATCTCCTGCTTGCGTTTCAATAATAGGCAACGCCGTCAATGAACCTCCGCCTTTGACCTTATCTTTAAGTACTATTGGCAAGTCGTTCATCTGTTTTGCCACCTCATTATTGTTGATAACCTTACAAGCGCGCTCCAAAAGTCTTGAATGCAAATAAAAGACATCTCCCGGATAGGCTTCACGTCCGGGCGGTCTGCGAAGGAGCAATGACACTTCACGATACGCAACGGCTTGCTTGGACAAATCGTCATAAACAACCAAAGCGTGTCTTCCCGTATCTCGGAAATATTCTCCTATCGCCGCTCCCGCAAACGGTGCATAGAACTGCATCGCAGCAGGATCCGAAGCCGTAGCAGCCAACACAACAGTATATTCCATTGCACCATGTTCTTGCAATGTTTTGACAAGATTGGCTACCGTTGAACCTTTTTGACCGCAAGCCACATATATACAATACACAGGATTACCTGCATCATAAAATTCTTTTTGATTGATAATGGTATCTATCGCTATGGCTGTCTTTCCTGTTTGACGGTCGCCGATAATTAACTCGCGTTGTCCCCTACCAATAGGTATCATTGAATCAACGGCTTTCAATCCGGTTTGTAACGGCTCTTCAACAGGCTGACGATAGATAACGCCAGGGGCTTTACGTTCGATTGGCATATCAAAGGTTTCGCCTTGAATAGCACCTTTACCGTCTATCGGCTGCCCGATAGTATTGATAACTCTACCTATCAAACCTTCTCCAACCGGTAATGATGCAATCTTACCTGTACGTTTAACCGTATCGCCTTCATTAATATCTCCTGCATCACCCAATAATACTATTCCGACATTGTCTTCTTCCAAATTCTGAACCACACCTTCAACACCGTTGTGAAATTCCACCAATTCCCCTGCTTGTGCGCTGAACAGTCCATATACCCTTGCAATGCCGTCTCCTATTGAAAGTACCGTTCCGACTTCTTCCAATTGAGCCTCTATATCTGCATTGGTCAGTTGTTGGCGTAATATCGCCGTAACTTCCGATGGTTTTAACCCTGCCATAATTTTATTTTGTTATTTCTCTTTTCAAATCATTCAACTTTCTGACAAAAGAAGCATCGTATTGTTTATCGTCAAACTCTATAATAAAGCCACCGATTAAACTTCTGTCTTCGTGTTCCTCTATTTGCACTTTACAAGAAAAATCTGCTTCAAGTCTTTGCTTTATTGCTTGTTTAATTTCTTCACTTGCCTTTTGAGCAACGAACAATTTAGCAATTTTTATTCCGTTGTGTTTGTTGTATATCTCAACAAAAGACGAACAAATACCTTGAAGATAAATCTCTCTGTGTTTTGAAGCAATAAGCGAAAGAAACTTCATCGTCAGAGCGTTGCACTTATCATTAAACAAAGCAAAAAGGATTTCTCTTTTTTTCAATGGCTTGATTGTAGGATTTTTCAGTATGACGCAAAACTCTCTATTATGTTTGCATACGTCATATATTAATTCCACATCGGAAAATATCTCTTTGATGATATTCTCTTGCTTAGCCAAATCAAAAAGACTTTGAGCGTATCTTTTTTGCAGTTTCAATTCGTCCATATTATCTGAAACTTAATTTCTCCATTTGCTTTTTTATCAACTCTTCGCTCCTTTGAGGATTTTCTACCTCTTGCTCCAAGACTTTTTGTGCAATATCCAAAGAAAGTTGTGCCATTTGCGACTTAACTTCCTTGACAGCCTTTTCTTTTTCAGAGATTATATCTTGTTTGGCTTGCTCAATAATATTCTCTGCTTCTTGTTTGGCAGACTGTCTTGCTTGTTCAATCATCTGATTGCTCGTCTGCTTGGCTTCTTTAAGGATATTATCTCTTTCTTGTCTTGCTTGATTCAAAAGTTCTTCGTTACCTGCTTTGAGTTTCTCCATTTCCTGTTTGGCATCTTCTGCTGCAAGCAACGAATTTTTTATATCTTGTTCTCTTTTTCTAAGACCTTTGGTTATGACCGGCCACCCCCATTTGCCCAATATAAACAAGACAATGAGGAATATAATCGTATTCCAAAATATAAGTCCTATTGCGGGTGTCAATAACTCCATAATTCTCTCATTAAACAGAATCTATCGGGCTTTCGGCTAATGAAAATTTTCGTTATTCTTTTCAAAATAGACCAATGTCCATACTAAAAACCGAAAACCCAATAAACCCCAATTATTCTATTTAAGAATGATAAGTAAGCATGCAACAACGGCGAACAAAGACACAGCCTCTATCAATGCTGCTGCAATAATCATACTGCTACGTATATCATTGGTTGCTTCCGGCTGACGTGCAATAGCTTCCATTGCATTTTTACCAATGTTTCCGATACCAAGACCTGCACCTATCGCAACAAGTCCAGCACCTATACCTGCCAAACCGTAACCTATTGGCAAATAATCTACAACTGCTTGTAATAAAACAATTAATGTTGTCATAGCGTTAAATTTTTTTGTTATTTATTAAACTTTTCGCCAAATGCTTTGACAATCTCAAAACGTTTGGATAGCCAAAATTATAAAAAATTTCTTTTATATAAACGATAATAATTACTTTTTCGTATAAAATTTTTTCAATTTAGCAATGACAAACAATGGATAATTTGCTATAAAAATTTTTGATATGATTATCTTTGTACAGGTTACACTTGCTAAACTTTTCGCTCTTAACCCGACAAATCAATCCGTTTTAGTAAAGTTTTTGCGACAAATCGGCTATTTTAATTAGCTCATCACAAACCCAATTTTGTAAATTGAAAAAATCGTCACAATAATCAGCAAATTAATCACAATAATCAGTAAAATAATCACTTTAATCAGTAAAATAATCACTTTAATCAGTAAAATAATCACTTTAATTAATAAATTAATCTCAGTAATTAAAAAATTAATCTTTGCAATTATTTTTTCAATTTCACTTGCCGATTTCAAGGTTTAACATATCAGAGTTTGTACGCACACTATTACTAATAGTAATAGTGTGCGTACAAAACCCCTGTTTTATGTTACTTCTAACGAGAATACAAAAGAGAATGATGGAATGTTAATATTAAAGATTTTTTGGAAAAAATTTTTTTGTGGAAAAAAAATATTGTATTTTTGCAGTACAAAATTATAACAAATAACAATAAGGAAACATGAAAAGAAGCCGGAGCAGCGGTAGGATCGGCACTTGGAGCGGTATTAGGACTAACTGTTTTTAGCAATTAAATAATATTAAAACTTAACAACAATGAAAAGAATTTATTTAGTAACAACAATGTTATTGTTAGTTTGTTGCGCAAATGCACAGAATTAAGAAAAGAGTTCAGGTTTTGCCTTTGAGGGCAGCATCAGAATCGGTGTGGAATCTTTCTTTTCTTCCGATCTAAGTGTTCTGAATAATCAACCTCAAACATGTTATCACGCACCATCTTTTGAAGGGTATTTCGGTATAAACATGCCAGGTATTCCTGGTACAAATAGCGAAAAAATGTTAATATCAACCGGTTTGGGATTAATAGCAAATATGTTACAGCCTACTAATAATGAAGACATTTCATTGGTTGCATTAGGCCTCTACTTTGATTATTATTACCCTTTTAATGAAAAATTTGGAGCAAAAACTTCACTCGGTTTTTATTGGAGATATTATTCCAATCAATTTACGATTGAGCAAAAAGATTTCGAATATAAAAAACATGGTTTTATGATGCCGTTCCTTGCAGGTGTTTATTTTGAACCTTTTAAGGGTTATTTTATTGAAGCAAACATTAAATACAACATGAGTACTTTCCGTAATAATGACAAAAACATTGATGGGATTGCTTCAACATTGCCAAAGAATAGTTGGTTAAATTCCATCACTCCTACAATAGGTATCAAGGCAGTATTGCATTAATGTAAATATTTTTATTAGAACTAGACAAACTTTAAGAAAGTAAAGTTATGAAATAAAATTTCTTTTATACCTAATGAACATAAATCACATTTGATTGATTCCTTGAAGTTTTGGATTAAATAATCCTCAAATTTTTTGAAATTTTTTTGAAAATTTACGCTTTTATTTTGTCAGTCAAAAAAAATATTGTAATTTTGCAACCTCAAATATGAGAAAATGTTGTCTTTGTAGCTCAGTTGGTAGAGCAATTGACTCTTAATCAATGGGTCCAGGGTTCGAGTCCCTGCAAGGACACTTT
>OMYR01000007.1 GCA_900315335.1 uncultured Bacteroidales bacterium | reverse complement strand
TGACATTCCTTTCTTTCTATATCGTGTCGTCACAATCTTTGGTTAGCCGAGTTGTAAACGCCACGGAATTTTTCACCTGCGCCGAAATAGTTAGTGAAACTAATTTACTAATCAAAGTAATTATTTTATTAGTTAGTGATAAAAATTTATGTAAAAGTTATCGTATTAAATTGGAATGAGAGAAAATTTTTGTAAATTTGCAAAATCGTAAAACAAAGACTTTGAAAAGCAAAGCTATAGTAGGATTTATTAAAATTATAAAATTAAAAAAATAAGATATACGTATATGAAAAAATGGGTTTTAAGTATTTGCTTCGTATGTTTTACTTTTGTCGGTTTTGAAACGTTTGCAGAAAAAGACGAATACACAATCGGTAATGATATAGAGACTGCTTTTGAAAACAAAACCGAAGTGGATTTTGCGCAGATGAAAGAACTGTTTGATGCGGGTGCAAACGCTAAAAACAATAGCAGTGATTATTATTGGACGTTGTATCAAACTTTGAATAAAGTTGGTTTGAATTTAGTGCAAATGGGTATTTCGGACGGCTGCAAATGTTGTTCGTTGCCTTGTTGTGTTAGTTTGGGTATTGTTGCCTTTGCAAAAAAAATTCTACCTTTTCTTGAAGTTCAGGCTGGCGATATTCAAAATAATGTCGGTAGTGATGATTTCTTGATGTGGTAAAAAGCAAACCCTTTTTTGTTGAGCGAGAGAATTAATGTGGCTGATAACAAAAATAATATTTAACACTGATAAAATAGTGTTAAACATTAGTAAAATAGTTACTCACATCAGTAAAATGATGTTTAACACTGCAAAATGATATACTATTGACCTCGTCTTGTCAGGTGTATTAAACCAAACGGCAACAAAGAAAAACTGCATAAATAAACGATATTAAGCAAAAATTAAAAATAAAATCATTATGAAAAAAGTGTTTTTTGTCTTGGTTGCCATGGTAACCTTTGGTTTTAGTGCAATGGCGGAAAAGGATAGTTACCTTATCGATGACAATGCCATAGAAAATGCGTTCAATTCAGCAAAAGAGGTTTCTTTACAAGACTTGAATTTATTGAATGGAAAGACTCTTGGTTTGTTTTCGGGTATAGACGAAGCCGATGATATAGACCAAGTATCAGAACATATTGTCAATCCTTGGGCGGCCTTTGCTTTGAGTGCTATTGTAGGAGGCTTTGGCGTGCATAGACATTATCTTGGTACCGACAAACCTATGTGGGCGATTTATTGTTGTACGGCCGGTGGCATTTTTGTAGTTGTGCCTTTTGTTGATTGTGTTGTGCTGTTGGTTGGTGCAATAGAAAACAATATAAGCGAATATGAAAATAACAATCGCTTTATTATGTGGCTGTAAATTTAAGAAGAAAACAATTACAAGGGCGGTCGTTTTCTTGGTTTCGTTCTTTGTCTTTGTTACTTGTAATATGCTATTGGTGGCACAAGTCAAATTGTCGGCAGATGTTACCACTCGTCAATTGTATAATGATAAGGTTATAAGGATTGAAAAGCAGATGTTTTTCTCTTCAAACGGCAATTTGGTCGTTCATTACACTTATCCGCAGGAATATTATATGATTACAAATTCTTTCGGCGAAGCGTCCATTTATCAGCCCGACGTTAATGAGGTGGTGCAGATTAATGATAAAAGTCTCTCTTCTCAAAATGAGTTTATCATGCTTTTCCTTACTCCTGCGTATCGGGATTTGAATTTAACCAATATCGGATTTGTTTTGAATGATATGCAAAAAGACGGCGGTAGGATTGTCAAAACTTTTTATCCCGAAAAAAAATCTGACACCATTTTTGCCAAAGCCGTTGTGGTAAGCGAGAAAAATAATCCCATATATAGTGCGTTTTACAACAAAGACGACAAAATTTTGAAAAAAACTTATTATTCTGACTACGTTACTTATCCCAATATTTCGTTTCCGAGTGTCATTACTCAAATATCTTATGATTTGGTTAAGGGTGATTCGGTTATCAAAAAGGAAGAATACAAAAATATTAAGACCAAAGATTTCAATAATAACGCTCTTTTTGAATACAAAGTGCCTAAAAATGCCAAAAGAGTTGAACCTTACAAAAAGAAATGAAGCAGTTATTTGTTTTATATACCTTTTTAGTTTTTTGTTTGTGTGAAATAACATTGTCTGCACAAGACAACAAAACATTTGATGCCGATGATTTGGTGCTATTATCACAGCACAGTCCGACCAATTCACAATATGCCGACAGAGTTGTTAAATATGGGTTTAAGGATAAACACAAAACGATAAACCCTTTATATCATTTATTGTCGAGTAGTATGTTCGTTTATCAGAAATATGTATCTCCTGTTTTGTCTCGTTCTTGCGCATACGTGCCGACTTGCTCTCGTTACAGCAAATTACTTATCAAAGAATACGGATTGGTGAAAGGAACATTTTTTACGGCAGACAGATTGATGAGATGTAACAGGATTGCTTTGGCAGATAAAAATGCAATGTTTTTGTTAATTGAGGGCAACGGATTGATACACGAAGACGTTGAAAGATATAGATAAATCGCGATGAATGGTCGAATAATTTTATTGATATTTGTTTTGATTGCAAAATCCCCACTTGCCCAAACAACAAAAGAAGATTTTGATTTTGTGATGTATCTTATCGGCAACGGAATGAAAGAAGATGCCGAAGTGTTGTTGCAAAACACAAAAGCGAACAATGATTCCATTTATTTTTTGAAAGGTTACACGGATTATTCCAATAAAAAACTGGATTCGGCAGTAAAGAATTTTTCGTTGGTAAGTAAATCGAGCGACCTATTTACCGAAAGCAATTTTTTCGCATCTTTATCTGCTGCACATTTGGGGGATTTGGGTAAAGCAGTGTCGCTGATTGATAAAATAGATTGCGAAACTGATGAAATAGTGTCCCTAAAAAATTTTGAGTTGGCAGGAATTAGTCTTTTGAAACGTGATTACGATGATTTTGATAGATATATAATCAAGGTAGATACCAATAACAATTTGCTGAGCGTGGAAGCCAACAACCTTTTGGCTATAAAAAACGATTTGATTTCTTACAAGAAAAAATCGCCATTACTTGCCGCTGTGCTTTCGGCTGTCGTCCCCGGCTTGGGTAAGGTATATGCAGGCAATACTGGTGAAGGTATTGCAGCGTTTTGTCTTTGCGCTCCGTTAATGGCGGCAACAGCCGAAAATTGGTATAAAAACGGAATAACGAATTGGAAAACCATTGCTTTCGGAGTATTATCGGCAGTTTTTTATGTAGGTAATATTTTGGGGACGATAGCAACGGTTAAGTTCAATGTCTCACAATTCAATAATCGCAACGATGTACAGATTTTATATAACATTCATATTCCTTTGCGTAACACATTTCGCAGGTAGTTTGTCGGCTCAAAATTCATCGTTTTGTGCCAAGGCGGACAGCCTTTTTGAAGAAAAAAACTATCGATTGGCTCGCGTTGAATACGAACGTTGTTTTTATTTGTCCTCTTCACAAGAGCAATCGTATTATGCTTTGAAACAAAAATCGCTTTGCTATAAGGCGTTGAAAGAATATTCAAAGGCGGCAGACATATTACTAAGGGTTGCCGAGCGTTATGAAGATTTTTATCAAGTTGCACTTTGCTATTATTTGGGAGATGATTACGCAAAGAGTTTGGAAGCCGTTGCAATGGCAGAAATGCTGTCCGATACGATAAAAGAAGATATTGTTTTGATAAAACTACTTGCCCAAAATGAGTTGCAGGACTATGATGCGGCAAGACTGACAGCCAAAACGCTCAATGAACTTCACGTAAAAAGCGGAGCAAAGGATTTGCTGCCGTTGATAGATTCCCTTTATGCCGAATTACCGGAAAAGAAAAGCGAGCGACTTGCCGAAATTCTGTCGTTTATTCCCGGCTTGGGGCAGATATATGCGGGCGAGTACCTGCAAGGTTTTGCGGCTTTGGGTATGAATGCGGTGGCGTTGGGCTTTGGAGTGTGGCAGATTTTTGATAAATGTTATATAACGGCATACGTCGGCGGTGTTGGGGCGTTATCGATGACGTATCCGGGTGCTAAGACGAGCGGAGTGTATAGCGTCAAAAAATACAATTACAAGCAATCCCAAAAATTTAACCGCCTATTCAAAACCACTCTTATTGAAAATCTATAACGGATTTTTGTTGCCGAAAAATACTTATCATTTATCGCAAAAATAGTGTTAAACATCGTTCAACTGATGTTTAACACTATTTTGCTGATGTTTAACACTAATTTTGTGAAAAGTCGTAAAAATTTTTTGTGCTATTAATAAAAAATACTAACTTTGCAAGATGTTTATTTTTTGGTTGTTGTTTGCAATGCGTATAATGATAAAAATTTTTTGATTTTCATTATATAAGAATTGACAATTGAAAAATTGAAACAGAAAATAATTAACATTATAAGATTATTAAAAAATGTCAGAGACACAGCAAAGGGAACAATTACATTCTCAAATTTGGAGTATCGCCGATGAAGTGCGTGGTGCTGTTGATGGGTGGGATTTTAAGCAGTTTGTATTAGGTACTCTATTCTATCGCTTTATAAGTGAGCATTTTAGTAGCTATATGGACGGGGGGGGGGATTTTAGATATGAGGATATGTCAGACGATGAAATAAATCGCCAAATAGCAATAGAAGAGAAAAATAACATAAAAGATTTAGCAATAAAAGAAAAAGGATATTTTATTTATCCGTCCCAATTATTTTGCAATATTGCAAAAAACGCAAATAATAATCCCAATCTAAATACAGAACTAAAAGCAGTCTTTGACGCTATTGAAACCTCTGCTAAGGGCTATGCTTCGGAGAGTGATATAAGTGGTTTGTTTGATGATTTTGATGCAACAAGCACTCGTTTAGGAAAAACGGTTGAAGACAAAAACAAACGTTTGGCTGCAATCATAAAAGGTATTGAGGCTTTTGATTTCGGTAAATTTGAGGATAGTCATATAGATATTTTCGGCGATGCTTACGAATTTCTTATACACAACTATGCTTCTAATGCCGGTAAATCCGGTGGCGAGTTTTTTACACCGCAGTGTGTCTCCAAACTTCTTGTACGTTTAGCGATACATAAACAAGATAGAATCAATAAAATTTATGACCCTGCCGCAGGTTCGGGTTCATTGCTTTTGCAAGCCAAAAAACAATTTGGTGAGGACAAAATAGAAGACGGATTTTTCGGACAAGAGATAAACAACACAACATACAACCTTGCAAGAATGAATATGTTTTTGCATAATGTCAATTACACAAAATTTGAAATGATTTGTGACAATACTCTTTTGAATCCTCAATTCAAAGACGAGAAACCTTTTGATGCTATTGTTTCCAATCCTCCGTATTCTATCAAATGGAAAGGTCAGGACGATCCGACACTTATTAATGATGAGCGTTTTGCACCTGCGGGAGTGCTTGCACCAAATTCAAAAGCGGATTTTGCTTTTATTATGCATTCTTTGAACTATCTTTCGAGCAAGGGGCGTGCCGCTATTGTTTGTTTTCCCGGTGTGTTTTATCGTGGTGGTGCCGAGAAAAAGATAAGACAATATTTGGTGGATAATAACTTTGTTGAAACTATTATTGCGTTGCCCGGTAACTTGTTTTACGGAACGACGATTGCAGTCAATATATTGGTTCTTTCCAAACATAAATCAAACAATAAAACTCAGTTTATAGACGCTTCGGGCAGCGATTTTTATAATAAAGAGACCAATATGAATATTCTTGCCGATACACATATCAATAGAATTATGGATATATTTGACAAAAAAGAGGATATTCAATACCTTGCCAAGTCGGTTGATAATAGAGAAATTGCGGCTAATGATTACAATCTGTCTGTTAGCAGTTATGTGGAAGTTAAAGATACTCGTGAGGTTATAGATATAAAGGAGTTGAATGATAGAATAAAAAACATTGTTGCAAAAGAAAACGAATTAAGGACAGAGATAAATAAAATCATTGAACAATTGGAGGGAGAAATTTAATGAACAAACTACAAGAATTAATACAGAAACTCTGCCCAAACGGAGTGGAGTATAAAAAGTTGGAAGATATAGGAGATTTTTTTGGAGGTTTGACTGGAAAATCAAAAGAAGATTTTAAAGATGGAAATTCAAAATTTATAACTTATCGTAATGTATATGCAAACCCATCTTTGAATATTGATTTTGAAGATAAAGTAAAAATCTCAGACAATGAAAAACAACATATAGTTATATATGGAGACATATTGTTTACCGGTTCATCAGAAACACCTGACGAATGTGGAATGTCTTCTGTTGTTACAACTCAAACAAGTGAGAAGTTATATCTTAATTCATTTTGTTTTGGGTTACGCCTTTATAAAATGGAAGAGTTTAATCTCCATTACTTAAAGCATATTTTGAGAAGTAATGATATTAGAGAACAAATTAAAAAAACGGCAAGTGGTGTAACACGATACAATGTGTCAAAAAAGCGTTTTGCTAAAATTTGCATTCCTGTTCCACCTATAGAAGTACAAACTGAAATTGCCCATATTTTGGATTCTTTTACGAATCTTTCAGCGGAGCTGCAAGCGAGGAAGCAGCAGTACGAGTATTATAGAAATAAACTACTCACTTTCGATAATATTTGTGGGGAGGGGTATAAGCGAAAGCGATTAGGAGATGTGTGTAATTTTAAAAGGGGGCAAACTCTTACAAAGAAAGAAACAACAATTGGAAATATTCCCGTTGTTGCAGGAGGAAAAGAGCCTGCATATTATCACAATGTTGCCAATAGAGATGGACAAACAATAGTCGTGGCTGGCTCTGGTGCTTATGCTGGCTATGTGTCATATTGGAAAACGCCTATATTCGTATCAGATGCCTTTACGGTTAGCCCTTTGGATAATAGTCTTGATGTTAAATATATATTTTACTTTTTGAAAAACATTCAAGAGAAAATACATACTACGAAGCAAGGAGCAGGAATACCCCACGTTTATGGCGATTTGATAGCGAGATTTGAAATACCCATTCCGCCTATTGAGGAGCAAAAACGAATTGTAAAAATTTTGGATAAATTTTATGCGTTGGTTAGCGATTTATCGCAAGGATTACCAGCCGAGATAGAAGCCGTACAACAGCAATATGAATATTACAGAAACAAATTATTGTCGTTTCCAAGACAGAAACAAACAGTATAAAAACGAATAGAAAATAAAATTGTGAAAACAAAATAAAATCAAAAGAGAATTATGGAAAAATGCAAAACAATAGCACAAGCAAATAACTTTATAGTGCTTGATAAATACGATTATAAAGAATCCACTGAAAAAGGTTACCAAACAGAGGCAGAACTTGAAAAAGAATTGATAAGCGATTTACAAAATCAAGGCTATGAATATTTGCAAGATGTTTCAGAACCCAAAGCCTTGTTATCAAACGCAAGAAAACAGATAGAGAAACTGAATGAAGTTGTTTTTACAGATAATGAATGGGAGCGTTTTGTAACAGAGTATTTGGATAAGCCTAATGATACTTTGGTAGATAAAACCAAGAAGATTCAAGAGGATTATGTCAAAGACTTTATTTTTGATAACAATGAATTGAAAAATATTTATTTGGTAGATAAAAAGCAAATAGCACGAAATAAAGTTCAGGTCATTTCTCAGTTTGAGCAAAGTGGGACGCATAAAAATCGTTATGATGTTACTATATTGGTTAATGGTTTGCCGTTGGTTCAGATTGAATTGAAAAGACGTGGCGTTCCTATTAGTGAGGCTTTTAATCAAATTCACCGTTATAGCAAAGAGAGTTTTAATAGTGAGCATTCGTTATATAAATACGTTCAGATATTTGTTATATCCAATGGGACGGATACTCGTTATTTTGCAAATACATTGAAAAGAGAAGCCAATAGTTTCGATTTTACTATGAATTGGGCAGATGCCAAAAATAATTTGGTAAAAGACCTTAAATATTTTACGGCAACATTTTTCCAGAAAAATACTCTTTTGAGTATCTTGCTAACTTATTCTGTTTTCAATGTGGATAATGAATTACTAATTATGCGTCCTTATCAGATAGCGGCAACGGAGAGAATTTTGTGGAAAATACAATGTTCACATAATTCAAATATTATTTCTTGCCCCGAAGCAGGCGGATATATTTGGCACGCCACAGGTTCTGGCAAAACACTTACAAGTTTCAAAACGGCACGTTTGGCAACGCAGTTGGATTTTATAGATAAGGTATTTTTTGTTGTCGATAGAAAAGATTTGGATTATCAGACAATGAAAGAATATCAAAGGTTTTCGCCCGATAGTGTCAATGGCTCAAACAGTACTGCCGAATTGAAACGCAATATCGATAAAGACGATAACAAAATAATAGTTACAACAATTCAAAAATTGCATAGACTTTTAAGTTCAAGCGATAAATTACCCATATACGAAAAGCAAGTTGTGTTTATTTTTGATGAGGCACACCGTTCCCAATTCGGAGAAGAGCAAAGATTAATACAAAAAAAGTTTAAGAAGTATTATCAATTTGGATTTACAGGAACGCCGATATTTAAAGAAAATGCGTTGAGTACAGGTAAAACAACAGCAAGCGTTTTTGGAGCAAAATTGCATTCTTATGTTATAACTAATGCTATAAGAGATGAAAAGGTTTTGAAATTCAAAATAGATTACAATGATACAAGACCTAAGTTTAAGAGCGAAGAAACCGAAACAGATGAAAAGAAAATAACCGCAGCAGAAGATAAAAAGGCTTTTTTGCATCCGGAACGAATTACAGCAATTTCCAAATATATTTTGAATAATTTTAATTCAAAAACACATAGAAATGTATTCGGTCAAAAAGGCTTTAATGCGATGTTTGCCGTAAGTAGTGTTGAAGCAGCCAAATGTTATTATGAAGAATTAACAAAACTTCAAAAAGATAACAATAAACCATTGAAGATTGCAACTATATTTTCTTTTGTTGCCAATGAAGAGCAAACTGCAATAGGAGATATAAAAGAAGAAACTTTTGAACCGACAGCATTAAACACGAGTGCCAAAGAATTTTTGGAAAAAGCCATTGGGGATTACAATGCAATGTTTGGAACAAATTATAGTGTTGATAGTGAGAGTTTTTAAAACTATTATAAAGACCTTGCCAAAAGAGTAAAAAATACGGAAGTAGATATTGTCATTGTTGTGGGTATGTTCCTTACAGGTTTTGACGCTCCTAAATTAAACACTCTTTTTGTCGATAAAAACTTACGTTATCACGGGTTGATACAAGCCTTTTCTCGTACTAATAGAATATATGATAAAACTAAGCCTTTTGGAAATATTGTAACTTTCAGAGATTTGGAAACCCAAACTAAACAAGCACTTGCTTTGTTCGGTGATGAAAGTCAAAATGAAAATTCGACTATGATTGTTTTAGAAAGAAGTTTCAAAGATTATTTAGAAGGTTTTGATGATAATGGCAAGAGATATAAAGGTTATAAGGATATTGTAAAAGAATTAAAAGAGAAATTTTCTTCAATAGATAAAATAGAAGGTGAGTCGCAGAAGAAGGAGTTTGCTATATTGTTCGGGAAGTATTTGAGAATAGAGAATATTCTTTTGAATTATGATGAATTTGAGATGTTGAAAGCCTTAAACAAAATAGATCTAAATGATGATGAGGCTGTCAAAAACTTTAAGGAAAAGTATTTTGTTACAGATGAAGATATAAAGAATATGCAGCAGGTAGAAATTATATCTGAACGCAAAATTCAAGATTATAAATCTATTTACAATGATATTATCGAAGAATCACATAAAAAGGAATCTAATTGGAGAAATGATATAGTATTTGAAGTAGAATTACTAAAATCACAAGAAATAACGTTTGACTATATTATTGAATTGATTTTTGAACATAACAAAAATATTGATGATAAATCGTTGTTGATAGAGACTATTCAAAAAATAATTCGCTCAAATGAGAATTGCAGACCAAAGGAGAGTTTGATTGTGGGTTTTATCAATCAGGTGGATTTGGATTTAATCAAAGATAAGGCAACCACTCTTGAATTATTTTATAAATATGCACGTGATATTGAGAAACAAGAAGCAGAAGAGTTGATTAAATCGGAGAATTTGAATAATGATGCAGCCAAAAGATATATTGAGTATTCTTTAAGAAGAGAAAAAGCGAGTGATGAAGGTAGTGATTTTCCTAAAATATTACCAAAGATGAGTCCGTTAAATCCTCATTATTCTGCAATATTTCAAAGAGTATATCAAAAGATTGTTGCCTTTGTTGAGAAATTCAAAGGTATAGGCGGAACGTTGTAATATAGTTGTGCAAAATCCAAGAAAAGCGAATAAGTCTTATAAAATATTGTCGATGTTTTGTATTCAAAAATTTATTTGTAATTTTGCATTCGCAAAAAGAATTGTGAGATGAACAACGAGGAAAATATTATCAAGGACGTAACAAGCGAAGGGTATAAACACGGATTTGTTACCGATATTGATACCGAATATATAGGAAAAGGCATAAATGAAGATGTTGTACGCAAAATTTCGACTTTGAAAGGCGAACCCGAATGGCTTTTGGAATATAGATTAAAAGCTTTTAGGGCTTGGCAGAAAATGAAAATGCCGAATTGGGCTCATTTGAAAATTCCTAAAATAGATTTTCAGGATATTATATACTATGCAGCCCCGAAGCAAAATAAAAAGAAATCTTTGGACGAAGTTGATCCCGAGATATTGGAGACGTTTAACAAGTTAGGCGTCCCTTTGCACGAACAAAAGATTCTTGCCGGCGTTGCTGTCGATGCTGTCATGGATTCGGTAAGTGTTAAGACAACATTTCAAGATACTTTGCAAAAATATGGCATCATTTTCTGTTCGATGAGCGAGGCGATAAAGAATTATCCCGATTTGGTAAGGAAATATCTTGGAAGCGTTGTGCCTTATAACGACAATTTTTTTGCGGCATTGAATTGTGCGGTTTTTTCTGACGGCAGTTTTTGTTATATACCAAAGGGTGTTCATTGTCCTATGGATTTATCCACATATTTTCGTATCAATGCAAGGGGAACGGGACAGTTTGAAAGGACTTTAATTGTCGCTGATGAGGGAGCGTATGTTTCTTATATGGAAGGTTGCACTGCTCCGCAAAGAGATGAAAATCAATTGCACGCAGCCATTGTGGAAATTGTGGTTATGAAAGATGCCAATGTAAAATATTCAACCGTGCAAAATTGGTATCCCGGCGATAAAGAGGGAAAAGGCGGTATATTTAATTTTGTAACCAAACGTGGAATTTGTAAAGGTAACAATGCAAAATTATCTTGGACGCAAGTTGAGACAGGCTCAGCTTTGACTTGGAAATATCCTTCTTGTGTTTTGGCAGGTGATAACAGTATCGGCGAATTTTACTCTGTTGCCGTAACCAATAACTTGCAAATGGCGGATACGGGAACCAAGATGATACATTTGGGTAAAAATACCAAGAGTACAATTATGAGTAAAGGTATTTCGGCAGGCAGAAGTGAAAATTCTTATCGCGGATTGGTGAAAGTTGCCAAGACGGCGGAGAATGCCAAAAACTTTTCTCAATGCGATTCATTGCTATTGACGGATAAATGTGGGGCTCACACGTTTCCATATATAAGCGTTGATAATTCCACTGCGGTTGTAGAGCATGAGGCTACCACTTCAAAGATTTCGGAAGACCAACTTATGTATTGCCGTCAAAGGGGTATTTCCGAGGAAGCGGCAATAGGTTTGATTGTTAATGGTTATGCCAAAGATGTGTTGAGTCGATTGCCTATGGAATTTGCCGTTGAGGCTCAAAAACTCCTTTCCATATCTTTGGAAAACAAAGTAGGATAGTGGGGTGAAATTTAAGATAAAACACAAAAAGACTTGATAGTTTGTAAAAACTTTGTAATTTTGCAAAAAATAAATCAAATAATCAAATGGAAGATACAAGCGAAAACTCGGACGACGACACTCCCATAAAGAAAGTACTTGTTATAAGGTTTTCTTCTATTGGGGATATTGTATTAACAACTCCGATAGTAAGGTGTTTGAAAAACAAGTATAAAGATTGTCAAATTCATTATTTAACCAAACAGCAGAATATTTCTATCTTAGAAAACAATCCTTATATAGATAAGATTCATCTTTATAGTAAAAGTGTGGGTCTGTATCAACTTATAAAGGAATTGAGAAAAGAGAATTTCGATTACGTAATAGATTTGCATAAAAATCTGCGTTCGTTACGAATTTGTTTGGCTTTGCATAAACCAAGTGAGACGTTCCAAAAACTAAATCTGAAAAAATGGTATTACATTCATACGAAAAAAAATGTTATGCCTGATACCCATATTGTGGATAGATATTTCCAAGCGGTGAAACATTTGGACGTTGAAAACGATAACAAAGGTTTGGATTTTTTTGTTCAGGAGGAAGATTATATATTCCCTAACGCTTTGCCGCTTTCATTTCAAGAAGGCTATGTTGTTATAGCCGTTGGAGCGAAACATGTAACTAAGCAAATACCTACTGACATCATTATAGCAATATGTGAAAAGATTGAGGGCAATATACTACTTCTTGGAGATATTAATGACAAGATAAAAGCCAATAAAGTAGAAAACGTCATAGGTGCAAGAGTGTTCAATGGTTGTGGGGCATTCTCATTGACGCAAAGTGCGGCTTTGATAGACACTTCCAACGGAATAATTACTGCTGATACAGGTCTTATGCACATTGCAGCAGCAAGGAAAAAGAATATTATCTCGGTTTGGGGCAATACTGTTCCCGAATTTGGAATGTACCCATATTTGCCAAAGGATTGTGAAGCGGAAAATCATATATTTGAAGTCAAAGATTTGAAGTGCCGTCCTTGTTCAAAACTCGGCTACAAGAAATGTCCGAAAACTCATTTCAAATGTATGAAACAGCAGGACACCGAAGCGATAGCAAAGATTGCCAACAGTTGGTTGCTAACCGATAATGCTTGAAGATTAAAAAGAAAATGGAAGAAACGACATTTGAAATAAAACATAAAAAAGAAGTCCTTGCCTTTGATAAAATGCTTTCTTTAATGGAACAAGTGCGTAAGGATTGCCCTTGGGACAATGCTCAAACTAATGAGACTCTTCGCACTCTGACCATAGAAGAATTGTATGAACTATCGCAGGCAATTCTTGATAAGAACGATAAAGAAATTTGCAAGGAATTGGGCGATGTTATGATGCATGTTATTTTTTATTCTTTGATTGGAAAAGAAAAAAATGCATTTGATATTACCGATGTTTTAGATTCTTTATCGGAAAAACTTATTCGTCGCCACCCTCACGTATTTAACAAAAATTCCAATCTTACTGCCCAAGATGTCGAGCGTAATTGGGAAAGAATAAAACTAAAAGAAGGCAACCGTTCTACATTTTCGGGTGTTCCTCAAACATTGCCCTCCTTGATAAAGGCATATAGATTGCAGGATAAGGCAAAAGGTATTGGATTTGATTGGAAAAACAAAGACGATGTGTGGCAAAAAGTCATTGAAGAGATTGGCGAATTAAAAGAAGAATTGAATAAAAACGACGAAGATAATAACGAAAACATTACGCAAGAGTTTGGCGACGTGTTATTCGCTTTAATAAATTATGCAAGGTTTATCGACGTTAATCCCGATACGGCATTGGAGAAAACAAATCGTAAGTTCAAAAGTCGATTTGAATATATGGAAACAAGAGCAAAGGAACAGGGAAAGCCGTTGCAGGATATGACAATAGACGAAATGGAAAACCTTTGGCAAGAAGCAAAACAAAAAGAATTATGATAAAACAATTTGTATTTAATCATTTCCAGGAAAACACCTATTTACTATACGACGATAGCAAACAATGTGTAATTATTGACGCAGGTTGCAACGAAAAAGAAGAAAAAGAAGAAATGTATAAGTTTATAGACGACAATAAACTTATTGTAACAAAACTTCTTTTGACGCATGCGCATATAGACCATTTTTGTGGTATGACGGATTTGGCAAGAAGGTACAATGTGCCGATAACTATGCACGCTGAGGGCAAAAAGATATTTGATATTTTTTTATTGCAGGCTGAGGGTATGAATTTTGAAAAACAAGATGTTTCGGGCGTAGAGTTTGAGTTTGTGAATTATAATGATTGGATTGTTTTCGGAAACGATTACAAGTTGAAGACAATAAACGCAAGCGGTCATTGTCCGGGAAGCATTGCTTATTATTCTCCAAAAGATGCGGCGGTATTTGTGGGTGATGCGGTGTTTAATATGTCAATAGGCAGAACAGATTTGTTTGGTGGCGACTTAGATGAATTGCTTTTGAATATTAACAACAATATAATGACCTTACCTTTGGATACTCAAATTATGTGCGGACACGGACCGTGCAGTGATGTAGATTACGAAAAGTCCAATAATCCGTATATACAGACTTACTGATTTGGTAATATATATTTTTGAATAAATCTTTATACTTTCAATGAAAAAGATATTGCTTATAATATTTTTCTTAACTCTATTTGTCGGGGCAAAAGCACAGAAATATAATGCGGGAATAATGCTTGGAGCGAGTATATCACAAGTTGATGGCGATGGAATGGGTGGTTTTAATTTCATAGGTCCGCAAGGAGGAATGTTTGTCAATACACAAATCACAAAAAAGTCGGCTATTCAAGGAGAATTGTCATTTGTGTATAAGGGTAGCGGTATTGAGAGCAAGCCTGAGACTGATTTCAGAGTTGAGATTACTGCATCGTATATTGATTTGGCATTATATTACAAATATCTTTATAGCGGCAAAATTAATATCAAAGCAGGGTTGGTTCCTTCGGTTAATATTTCGCATAAAGAGTCTGTCGCAGGTCTTGAACAAATGGAATATCCCGAGTATCGTAAGTTTGGATTATTGTTTTCCATTGGCGGAGAATATTATTTCAATAATAATTGGTTTTTTGCAGCCGATTGGAATTATTCTTTGTTGTCGTTGCGTAGCGGTAAGGCGATGATTAGCGATTACAATGCCTTGTTTTTCCGTTTTCTTTGGCAAAACGGAGAATTTTACAATTATTTGAAATTTTCGATAGGCTACAAATTCTAATCTTTTCACAGATTAGCAGCATATAAATATTTGATAAAATTATTTTATTAAAAAACAAAAAACATGGATACCTTACTAAATAGAACATCAATAAGAAAATATAAACAAGAGTCCATAAGCGAACAAACATTGGATTATATACTAAAAGCAGGTGTTCGTGCATCAAATTGTGGTAATATGCAATTGTACTCTGTTGTGGTTACAAGAGATGAACAACGCAAAAAAGAATATTCTCCGTTGCATTTCAATCAACCGATGATAACTGCGGCAGATACGGTGCTTACTATCTGTGCCGACATTAATCGTTTTCATCATTGGTGTGAAGTAAATAATGCTGACAAAAGTCTTGACAATTTTTTGTTTTTGAATGTTGCAACGATAGATGCAACAATCCTCGCACAGGCTATAACAACTGCGGCAGAAAGCAAGGGTCTTGGTGTTTGTTGGTTGGGAACGGTTAATTATATGGCTGACGAAATTGCTAAGTTTTTGGAATTGCCAAAAGGCGTTGTACCTATTGCTTGTTTGACGATAGGTGTTCCTGACGAGAAACCTGATTTGACGGAGCGTTTGCCACTCAATGCAATTGTGCATAATGAAAAGTATAGAGACTATACCGATAACGACATTAAGCAAATATATAAAGAAATAGAGAAAAATCCTCAAAATATCGCTTTTGTCAAAGAAAATAATCTTGACAACCTTGCACAAGTATTTTCGCAAGTGAGATACCCTAAGCAAGGCAATGAACAAACATCCGAGCGTTTGAAAAAATTTGTCAATGATACGTTTTTATCTTCCGACAATCAAATTTAAGATTTTTGTTATAGAAGTTCTTTTTTAGATAATTGAAAACATCATGGAAAACTCTTGCGGAAAATATTTGAAACTTACTGTTACAGGCTCTTCACATGGAGATTTTGTCGGCGGTGTATTGGAAAATTGTCCGCAAGGGGTGTTTATTGACAGAGATTTACTAAGCCGAGAGTTAGAACGTAGAAAGCCTCACGCTTTTGGTACTCCGAGAAAAGAAGATGATGAGGTTATATGGCTTAAAGGCGTTGAAAACAACGAGACCAATGGAGAAAAAATAGTTTTTGAAGTCAAAAACAAAAATATTCGTCCTGCCGATTACGACAAGTTTAGAAACGAGTTTCGCCCTTCGCATGCCGATTACGTGTATTATGTTAAATACGGCGAGGATTCATTGCGGCATAAAGACAATGCCTCTGCCCGTATGTTTTTGCCTGTTGTTGTTGCAGGATTTATTGCAAAACAGATATTGGCAAAAGAAAATATTTCCGTGTCTTCCGATATTGTTTCGTTAAATGGACATGAGGTAAAAAAGTCAAGTGATATTGAAAAATTAGTGTTAAACATTAGCGAAATAGTGTTAAACACTGATAAAATAATGTTAAACACTAATTTTGCGAATAGTGATAAAAATTTCGTCGATACATTTGGTGGAAAAATACGTTGTGAAATCAAGGGTGTAAAAGCAGGTTTGGGTGAGCCGATATTTGAAAAACTTTCGTCCAATCTTGCAAAAGCGGTTATGAATATACCTTCGGCAGTCAGTTTTTCGATAGGCGAAGAAGAAAATCGTGATGCGCTTTTGGGCAGCGAGGATATTGACGAATGGAACGATGATTTTACCACCGTTACAAATCATTGCGGGGGTATAAATGCAGGAATAAGCAACGGTATGCCGATAGTTTTTTATGCTGGATTTCACGCCGTTCATACTTTATCCGCTCCTATGACATTGATTTCAAAAGACGGTAAAAAAATAACCAAACAAATCAGCGGCAGACACGATAAGGCAGCCATTTTGCGAACCCCCGTGATAGTGGAAGCCGTATCGGCTTTGGTCATTGCCGATTTTTTGTTGCAAAAAACAATAAATAAAAACGAGAATAGTTTATAAGCAAAACAAACAAGAGGTACAAATAAATGAAAAACATAAGAAATTTATTTTTAATCGCACTGGCAATTATCGTTGCGTCATGTTCGAAAGACGAAAACTCATATCAGATTTCGGGGAAATTGAAAAACGGAAGTAATCAAACATTGTATTTGTTGGAAATGCAGGATAATGGTTTCAAACCGTTGGATACAATCGATTTGAGCGATAACGGAAAATTTTCGGTCAAGGAAAATTTTGGCGAACCGTCCATATTCATTTTGCAGGCGGCTAACGATTATATTACTTTCTGCCCAAGTGGTGGCGAAAATATTGAACTAAGTGGCGATTATCAAGACCTGAGCGGTACATATATCATAAAAGGCAGCAAGGAGAGTGAAAAACTTAAAATTCTCAACGAACAGCAAGTTTATACTCGCAAACAATTAAAGGATATGTTCGACCAGTTGAATATGATGAATATCGAGGATGCTGACAGCGTACGTGCTATTGTTACCGAGCAGTTTCAGATGCTTAGAGAACAACAAAAGACTTTTTTAACGAAGTTTATAGAAGACAATCAAGGCAGTCTGACAAGTTTGGTGGCATTGTATCGCCAGTTTGAGAACCGTCCTTTTTTTGATTTGAATAGAGATTTTGATATGTTTGATAAAGTGCTTAAAGGTTTGAAAAAGGCTTATCCTAACAATAGCAATACAAAAAATTTGGAGGCTTTGGTAAATAATTTTAAGCAATTGCAACAAAATAACACCCAACCTCAAAACCAACCTTTGACAGATGCAACAAAGAAATAAAATATATTTTGTGTCGGATTTTCATTTCGGGCTTTCGGATAAAGACACCGAAGAAGCAAAAGAAAGAAAAGTTGTTGCTTTTTTGCAGTCTGTTGAAGCAGATGCAAAGCGTGTTGTTTTGCTTGGGGATATATTTGATTTTTGGTTTGAATACAAGGTAACCGTACCAAAGGGCTTTGTTTTGTTTCAAGCACAGATAAAGAAAATGACCTCGCAAGGCATTATCGTTGATTATTTTATCGGCAATCATGACCTATGGCAGAAGAATTATTTCGAAGACGAGTTGGGTGTTGTCATTCATAGAGAAAAGTATAAGAGATTTGTTTTTGATAACAAGACTTTTGTGATTGGTCATGGTGACGGCTTAGACAATAAGGATATTGGTTACAAACTTATGGACGCAGTTTTTAGTAACCATTTCTTTTGGTTTGTCTTTGCTTTGTTTCCTGCGTGTTTTTCTATCGGTATTGCAAGATTGTGGAGTAGGGGAAATCGCAAGAAACACCGCCAATATGATAACACCGATATGCAAAAAGAAGAGCCGATGTATAAATTTTGCGAGAATTACCTGAAAACCGACAATGCGGACTATTTTGTCTTTGGGCATCGCCATATCAAACAAGAATTTTCGTTGTCCGATAATTCCAAATACTTTAATACAGGGGCTTGGATTAATGATTCGCCGTACGTTGTCTTTAATGGAGAGAGTTTGGAATTGAAAACGTTTTAGCTCTTTTGGTTTTACCTTTCGTTTGTCAAAATAAATCGATTTTGAAATGTAATTAATTTAAGCCACAAGGTAAATGGCAAGACTTGGAACGATAGATGCGAGAGTGAATAGACTATTTATTTTATGAGTATTTATGAACAAATGATACGATAAAGAACAAAAAAATTTTTCAAAAGAGTTTTTTTTTATAATTTTGCAAATCTTATTTTAAGACATAATAAGTAATATTAAATAAAAATATATCACAATGAAGACAACTCCATTTACAGAAAAACACATTGCACTTGGTGCAAAAATGGCGGAATTTGCGGGCTATAATATGCCTATTTCCTATACGGGATTGGTTGAAGAACATCACAATGTAAGAAAAAACGTTGGCGTATTCGATGTTTCTCACATGGGCGAGTTTAGAGCAAAAGGTCCAAAGGCTCATGATTTTATTCAATACTGCACAACAAACGACATAAACACTTTGTTTGACGGTAAAGTCCTTTATACCGTATTGCCTAATGGTAAAGGCGGTATTGTCGATGATATGCTTATTTACCGTGTTAATGAACAAGAATATTTTATGGTTCCAAATGCTGCCAATATCGAAAAAGATTGGAATTGGATGAGCAAGATAGCCGTTGAAATGGGCTTGGAATTGGGTAAAGACTTTACAAACGAAAGCGATTTCTATGGACAATTGGCAGTTCAGGGTCCTAATGCTTTGAAGGTTATGCAGAAATTGACCGATACTCCTGTTGAAGATATGGAGTACTACACTTTCAAATATTTGAAGTTGAAAGGTATCGATGTATTGTTATCTACAACTGGTTATACGGGAGCAGGCGGATGCGAGATTTATTTTGACAAACAATATGCAGACCAAATTTGGGATATGGTGTTTGAAGCAGGAAAAGAGTTCGGTATTATGCCTGCCGGATTGGGTTGTAGAGACACTCTTCGTTTGGAAATGGGATTTTGTTTGTACGGACACGAAATTGATGACGAAACTTCTGCAATCGAAGCCGGTTTGAATTGGCTTACAAAGTTTGTTGATGGTAATGATTTCATAGACCGTAAATTTTTGGAAGAACAAAAAGCAAACGGCGTCAGCAAGAAAGTTATCGGCTTTGAAATGGTTGGCAAGGGTATCCCAAGAAACGGTTACAAGGTCTGCGATGCTGACGGTAACGTTATAGGTGAAGTTCGCTCGGGTTCTCCTTCGCCATCTACTGGCAAGAATATAGGAACTGCACAGGTTAAAACAGCGTTTTCCAAGAAAGATACAACTATCTTTATTGAGATACGTAACAAGTTAGTTGAGGCAAAAGTCGTAAGAATGCCTTTCTACAAACCTGAATAGTTTTAACAATATTTCGTAAGATGTTTGGTGTGGAAAGGTTTTTCGCATCAAACATCTTTTTTATAATTTTGTGGCAACTAAATGAGGAAATAGTTTTATTATTAAAGACTTAAAAAATCAATCAATAATTAAAAACATAATTTATAGATAGAAAATTGCAATCATCTTACAATTCAAAATATAAAAAACCGTCAAGGTTGAAGCAATTAGGGTTGTTGCTTTGTATGATACCCTCGTTGGCTCAGTCGCAGGAGGAGATAATAGTTTTTCATAATACCGAAAATTTGTTTTATCCCACCAATGCTTCGCTGACTATGGATGATGATTATACTATTGAAGGTAAAAAACATTGGACTTTCAGAAAATATAATCATAAACTTAATATGTTGGCAAAAACATATATATCCATTGACGAAAATCAAATGCCTGCTTTAATAGGATTGTGCGAAGTGGAGAGCGATACGGTATTGGAGGATTTGACTAAACAAACGCCACTAAGAAAAATAGGTTATAAATTTTTACATTATTCATCGCAAGATATAAGAGGTATAGACGTTGCACTGATGTATGATCCTAAAAAATTTGTTATTGACACTAATTTTCCAATGCCATTAGTCAGTTCCAAGGAAAAAGACCGCACAAGAGACGTGTTGTATGTTAAAGGAAAATTAAATAAATTGCCGATAAATATATATGTTGTCCATGCACCGTCAAGACGTGAAAACAATATCAAAAAGGAACTGCGAAAAAAGATATTTAACAGCATTTATGAGGATATACTTTTGAAAATGCAGGAAGGCGAAGAAAATTTCTTGGTTATGGGCGATATGAATGACAATCCATGGGACGAAAGTGTAATAAAAGGCTTTCATTTGGAGTTTTTTAATAAGGATAATCCTCAATTATTGTTCAATCTTATGAGCGGTAACAAGGATAAATTCGGTTCATACATTTATAGCGGCTCATTATTATCTTTTGACCAATTTTTGGTTAGCAAAAGCATAAAAGAACGATTGGTTTTTGATAATGATTTTACAAAAAATCACGTTTATAATCCAGAATTTTTGAAAGAAAAAGATAAAAAATCGCGAAATAATCATCCGTATTCGACTTATAAGGGTATGAAATACATGGGTGGAGTTAGCGATCATTTTCCAATTATTATGCGTTTGAAAACCAATTGAGGTTATGGTAAATTCGCAAAATATACTATTCGTTATAGGTTTTGGCATAAATTTTGGAGACCTTGTCGTAGGGACTTTAAGATGTGAAAATTTTTCGTATGGTGCGATTTTTTGGAAAAAATATCTGTATCTGTGAAAATTTTTATATTTTTGCAAGGTCTAAAAGGAGGAAGTGAAAATCCTATAATAGAGTAGCGTTTGTTTAATTAAAAAATTTTTTAATACAATGAAAAAAACATTAATGACATTAGTTGCTGCCGTTGCATTGACATTGGGTATGGCATCTTGCGGAAGTACAGATTGCGTTTGTACAGTAGGTATGGATAAAAACGATACAGACACACAAGTAGTTCTTCCTGTTATGGAAGATTGGGACGGAGATTGTTCTGACATCACAAGTAATGATATCACTGATACAACTTGGGCTGATATTGAAGATTTAGGTGGTTTTATTGACTGTGTAGAAGACTAATCCTAAATTAAAAAACAATCGAATAGGGAGTATTCTTAAAGGGTGCTCCCTATTTTAAGAAAGAAATGATATGAAAGCGATAAAAGTTTTATTAGGAATTGTTGCAATTGGATTTGTAATAGTTTCGTGTAGCGATACAAAGGATTGCAGTTGTGTCGTAGAAGTTCCTTCAAAAGCATCTATGAATAAACTTCAAAGAACGGTACCTATTTTAGATTGGGATGCTGATTGTTCCGATATAACGAGCGATGATTTAGAAGGAGGCCAAATCTTGATAAATCCTTGTAAAGAATCTTAAAATAAAAAGAAGATAATGAAACCAAGAAGACTTGTAGGTATTATATCCCGACTTTTGGTAGGAGCGGTATTTATTGCTTCGGCGGTAACGAAATGTGTGTCCATAGATGCTTTTGATATGTTTGTTTATGAACACCAGTTGTTTTCTTGGGAAGTAACTACATTTGTTACACGTTTTCTGATAACCTTGGAAGCATTTGTCGGGATAATGCTTATGTTAGGTATTTTTCCAAAGCAAATGAGATGGTTATCAATATCCATGCTTGTATTTTTTACAGTATATGTGCTGTTGAAACCCATATTGTTTGACGGAATAGATAGAGACAATTGTCATTGTTTTGGCACTGTTATATTACTCTCGGATAAGCAGACGCTAATCAAAAACCTTGTGCTTTTGGCTATTTCTTATTTTATGTTTTGGGATAAAGGGGCTGTTCAATTAACATACAAAGTCGTTGAGAAGAAACTGTCCAATGGCGAAACAATAGAAAGATATAAGAAGACTTTTAATGGTTTTTTGTTTTCAAGAAAAAAGACAATTACCATAGTTACATTTATTGTTTTGTTTATACTTTCCTTGTCGGTAACTATGCCTGAGCCGATACAGAGAAGTCTTTTCCCGAAAACGGCAAGTATAGATAGGGAGAAATTTGAGGTTTTGATGCAACAGGATAGTGTGCAAAATCTCGGCGTTACACAAGGTAAAAAAATAGTGTGTCTGTTCTCAACGGGTTGTAAGTATTGCAAGCGTTCGGCAATTCGTCTTAATGTTGTAAGACAAAAATATGATATTGCCGATAGTTCATTCGCTATTATTTTTTGGGGTGATAGAAAAAAAGCGAATAATTTCTTTGCAGAGACAAATACAAAAGTTTTGCCATATACATTTGTCTCTCCTTACGTGTTTTTACCCGCAACAAAGGGTAAGCAACCTGTCATTGCATTAATGAACAATGGAAATGTAGAGAAACTATTGAAATATCCTAATATAAATGAGGACGAAATTTTTGAATTTCTAAAATAATTCTGTAATAATACTGGATTTTTGGCGTTTATTGATAGAATTTACATATTAAATACACGATATTATGGTCAAGATACTTTGGGCAGATGATGAGATAGATTTGTTGAAACCTTATATTTTGTTTTTGGAAGCTAAGGATTATAAGGTTATTCCTGCAACAGACGGTAGTGAGGCGTTGGATATTCTTGAAAAAGAAAATATAGATATAATGTTCTTGGACGAAAATATGCCGGGCTTGAATGGATTGGAAACTCTTACAAGAGTGAAACAAAAATACCAATCACTTCCTGTTATTATGATAACTAAAAGTGAAGAAGAAAATATAATGGAGCAGGCGATAGGTTCAAAGATTAGCGATTATTTGATTAAACCTGTTAATCCAAATCAAATTCTTCTTACTCTGAAAAAACATCTTGACAATAGAAAATTGGTTACTCAAACTCAGACGATGACTTACCAACAAGAGTTTCGTAATATCAGTATGCGAATTAATCAAGGTTTGGATTACAATGAGTGGGCAGAGTTATACAAAGAGTTGGTTCATTGGGAAATTGAGTTGTCGGATAACAATGATGAGAGTATTTTTGAAATTTTGAAGACTCAAAAAATTGAAGCCAACGAACAATTTTCAAAATATTATCAGAAAAATTATATCGATTGGATTACAAGCGAAGATACCAATGTGCCGTTGATGTCTCACAAGGTATTGCAAAATAAAATTTTTCCGTTATTGAAAGAAAGAAAACGCCCGGTATTTTTGATTGTATTGGATAATTTCCGTTTTGATCAGTGGAGGGCATTACAACCTGAGATAGAAAAATTACTGCAAGTTAAAGAAGAAGGCATATATTACAGTATTTTGCCGACAACTACTCAATATGCAAGAAACGCACTATTCTCTTCCTTGCTACCAAGTGATATAAAGAAAATGTTTCCTGAATATTGGTTGGACGAAGATAAAGAGGGAAACAAAAATCAATACGAACAAGAACTTTTACAAGAAAATCTTAAACGCCACAGAATAAAAGCAAACACGACCTATCATAAGGTTTTGAATGTAACTTATGGTATGAGAATGATTGATATATTGCCGAACTTTATGCAAAACGAGATGAATGTGATAGTATATAACTTTATCGATATGCTTTCACACGCTTTGACGGATAATGATTTGGTAAGAGAGTTGGCAGCCGATGAAAATGCTTATCGTGGAGTTACTGCAACGTGGTATGAACATTCTCCGATGAAAGAAGTTTTGAAATATTTGTCGGATAAAGATGTTGATGTGTTTATTACAACCGACCACGGCAGTGTTAAAGTTGATGAACCGGTACGAATAAAATCCAATAAAGATGCGTCGGTTAATTTGCGTTATAAGATAGGCAGACTATTGGATTATGACCCTAAGGAAGTTTTCGGAGTGAAAAACTCGCAAGATGTAAAGATTCCGCCTTTGTCTATTATGAGCCAAATGGTTTTTGCTCGTTCTACGGATTTCTTTGTCTATCCAACGGAATACAACAAGTATGTTCAGTATTATTCCAATACATTCCAACACGGTGGTATATCTATGGAAGAATGTATGATACCGTTTATTCATTTGGTTCCTAAGAGATAATTTGCTCCTATGACAAAAGAATTTGTAATTAACACATTAGACGATATTGAAACTACGGCAAAGGATTTTATTGACCAAATGCAGGACAATAAAGTCTTTGCCTTTAATGGTAAAATGGGTGCCGGCAAGACTACTTTCATTAAAGCAATTTGCAGCGTCTTACAAACGCAAGACAATGTTTGTTCCCCCACTTTTGCCATAGTCAATGTGTATAATTCAATTACACAAGGAGAAATTTATCATTTTGATTTCTATCGTTTAACCTCGCCTTTGCAAGCGTTAGACATCGGAATAGAAGAATATTTCTATTCGGGACAATATTGTTTTTTGGAATGGGCGGAAAATATAGAGGAGTTTTTGCCCGAAAACTGTATCTTCGTAGATATAATAGAGCAAGAAGATAAGTCTCGAAAGATAATAGCACATTTATAACACAATTTATGAACAACGATAACGAAAACATAAACATCACAGAACAATTTATTTCTTTGGAGAGGATACTTGCTTCAAAGAACAAGACTTTGCTTAAAGTTATACCTAAATTTGTTTTGCGGTGGTTTAAGAAATTTATTTGCTTGGATAGAATCAACAAAGCGATATATGACCATAGAGATTGCAGAGGTGTTGATTTTGCCAACGCTATATTAGACGATTTGCATATTACACGAGAAATAATCAATCCGCATAATATTCCTTTGACGGGGAGACCATTGGTGGTGGCAAATCACCCGATAGGCTCGATAGACGGTATGACTTTGATAAGCATAATAGGTTCGCAGAGAAAAGATGTATTGTTTCCTGTAAATGATATATTGTGTCAGTTGCCGACATTGAAGAGCGTTTTTGTGCCAATCAATAAATACGGACGCAACGTTGAAAATCATAACGCTTTGAACGAAGCCTTTGCCGGTAATTCGGCTATGTGTTTTTTCCCTGCTGGAACAGAGAGTAAGATTATAAAAGGAAAATTGCAGGATTTCGCGTGGAAAAAGACTTTTATAAAAAAAGCACAGCAATACAATAGAGATGTTGTTCCTGTGTATATAGAAGGGAGAAATAGCAAGGCGTTTTATCGTTTTAGTAGGGTTCGCCGCTTTTTCGGTATCAAGTTCGATTTGGAGATGATTATGCTTCCGCGAGAGTTATTCAAACAAGAAGGTGGAAAGATTACACTTACTTTTGGCAAACCTATACCTTACGAAACTTTTGACAAGAGATACAATTCATTGCAGTGGGCAGACAAAATTCGTGATTATGTTTATAAGTTGAAAGACAATAAAGATGAGGTTTTTCAAGTTAAATAATAAACGGCTTGCTGATAAAAGAAAAATAATAAATGTTGTCGGCTAATTGGTGTTTGACACTGAAAAAATAATATGAGTGATTAGCAAAATAGTGTGGGACATTAGTAAATTAGTGTTAAACATCAGAAAAATAATTAGGGACATTAATAAAACAATAAGTGATATTGTTTTTACGTTTTCAAACGGTGGCTGTATCTTGAATGCAAAATGTAAAAACAATATACATATAAAACAAGAAAATTAAATTATACGGTTATGATAAAGACAATGGATACTTCTTACGTTATACCTCCTGTGGATAAAGCCTTGATAAAAGAGGAACTTACCAAGGATATATTTTTCCGCAACACCAATTACGGCGGTAGGGAGATATATGTAACCGACGCACACACGTCCCCGAACATTATGAGGGAAATCGGACGTTTGAGGGAGATTTCTTTCGGTGCTCAGGGTGGAGGTAGTGGAACCGAATGCGATATTGACCAGTACGACGTGGCACCTGCACCTCATTGTTACAAGCAATTGTTTGTTTGGGACCCTACCGATGAGGAGATTGTGGGAGGTTATCGTTTTATTGTCGGTAAAGATGTTTTTGTTCAGGCTAACGAAGAATTGTTATCGGCAACGGCAGATTTGTTTTTATTTACCGATGAATTTAAGGAAAGATATTGGCCTCATACAATCGAGTTGGGACGTTCTTTTGTCAGACCCGAATATCAGCCGACGATAAACCTTAGAAAAGGTATGTATTCTTTGGATAATCTTTGGGACGGTTTGGGTGGTTTAGCCCAAACTATGACTAATGAAGTCAAATACTTCTTTGGTAAGATAACTATGTACCCTCAGATGAACGCAAAGGCAAGAGATTATATATTGTATTTTTACAAAAAACACTTCCCGGATAATGAGGGATTGGTATTTCCGAAAGAAGAAGTCAAGATTCAAAGCGATTATAACGAATTGAACAACGTTTTCAACGGCAGAAATTATAAGGAAGATTATCAAATATTGGTCAAAAAGGTTAGAGAGTACAACGAAAACATTCCTCCATTGGTTAATGCTTATATGAATTTGTCCTCAACAATGAAATCTTTCGGTACCAGTGTGAATAAACATTTTTCGGACGTGGAAGAAACAGGAATTTTGGTGACGATAGGGGATATTTATGAGGATAAGCGTAAGCGTTATATGAATATGAAAGAGGTTTAAAAGAGAAAATGGAGATACGAAGTGCAAAATTTGAAATAAGTTCGGCAAAGTTAAGCCAATGTCCGCCAGATAAGTTTCCCGAGATTGCTTTTATTGGTAGGAGTAATGTGGGTAAATCGTCGTTGATAAATATGCTTACGGGACATTCCAAACTTGCCAAAACTTCTTCAACACCGGGGAAAACACAATTAATAAACCATTTTTTGATTAATGAATCGTGGTACATAGTTGATTTGCCGGGTTACGGTTATGCACAAGTGTCAAAATCGCAAAGAGAGAAGTTTTTCACGATGATTAATGATTATCTTCTCAAAAGACAGAGCCTTTATTGTGTTTTTGTATTGGTGGATTCCAGAATAAAGCCTCAGAAAATAGATGTTGATTTCATTAATTTTTTAGGTGAAAACGGTGTTCCGTTTGAGATAATCTTTACAAAGACAGATAAACAAAGTGTGAAGAAAACGCAAGACAATATTGTTTTGTTTGAACAGACTTTAAGTGAAACGTGGGAAGAGTTGCCTAAGATGATGCTTTCGTCTGCTCAGACCAAGGCAGGGAAAAATGAGATATTACAAGAAATAGAAAATATTATAAGCCATGAAGCAAATTAAAAGAGCGCTGATTTCGGTTTTCAGCAAAGAAGGAGTAGATGTTATAGTTAAGAAGTTGAATGAACTTGGAGTTGAGATTTATTCAACAGGTGGAACGTACGATTTTATCAAAAGTTTAGGGGTTGAAGCCAAGACGGTAGAGAGCCTTACTTCTTATCCGTCGATATTAGGCGGAAGAGTAAAGACATTGCACCCTAAGGTTTTCGGAGGTATTCTTGGTAGAACGGATAATGACGGCGATGTTAAGCAAATGCAAGAGTATGAAATTCCTGCTTTTGATGTTGTGATAGTTGATTTGTATCCGTTTGAGAAAACTGTTGCGAGTGGAGCGGAACATCAAGCCATAATAGAGAAAATAGATATAGGCGGAATTTCTTTGATACGTGCGGCAGCAAAGAATTACAAGGACGTTATAATTGTTCCAAGCGTTGAGCAATACGAAGAGTTTTATAATTTGCTTTGTGGTAAGAAAGGTTGTAGTGATATAGAGGATAGACAGAGATTTGCAACGTATGCTTTTATGGTATCTTCTCATTACGACACAATGATATTCAAATATTTTAATTCCATAACTGATACATCGGTTAATGTATTCAAAGAAAGTTTTTCTCACGCCGATACATTGCGTTATGGCGAAAATCCACACCAAAAAGGATATTTCTTTGGCAATATAGAGGACGAGTTTGAGCAACTACATGGCAAAGAAATTTCTTATAACAACATAGGCGATATAGATGCTGCTTGCAGTCTTATAGATGATTTTGACGATACGGCTTTTGCAATCATCAAACACAATAATGCTTGCGGTTTGGCAGTAAGAGACACTTTGAAAGAGGCTTACTTAAAGGCTTTGGAGGGCGACCCTGTCAGTGCATTTGGTGGAGTATTCGTTTGCAATAGAAAAGTAGATGTTCAGACGGCAGAAGAGATGAACAAGATTTTTATGGAAGTCTGCATCGCACCTGATTACGACAAAGAGGCTTTGAATATATTGTTCTCAAAGAAAAATCGTATCATCTTGAAAAGAAAGAACAACAAGAGATCCGATTTCGTATTCCGTAGTGCGTTGAATGGTGTTTTGGTTCAGCAAAGAGATACCAAAGTTGAACAAAAAGACGAGATAATAAGCGTAACAGATAGAAAATTCACCGATAGCGAAGTAAAGGATTTGCAATTTGCAAACATAATTGTAAAACATACAAAATCCAACGCCATTGTACTTGCCAAAGATATGCAATTATTGGGTAGCGGAACGGGACAAACATCGAGAGTAGATGCTTTAAGACACGCAATTGAGAAAGCAAAGAGTTTCAATTTCGATTTACATGGTGCTGTTATGGCTTCCGATGCTTTCTTTCCATTCAAAGATTGCGTAACGATTGCACACCAAGAAGGTATTGATACAATCATTCAGCCGGGAGGCTCTATTCGTGATGAAGAAAGTGTTGAATATTGCAAGGCAAACAATATGTCTATGGCAATGACCGGTTTTAGACATTTCAAACATTAGTGATATAGGGCGAAAGATTTTTGTTGTATTGGCGAAGTTTTTAATATTTCAAATAAATACAATAAATAATTTGCCACTTATTATAAAATATAAATTTAGATAACTATCAAGCAGACATTTTGTTAATTCATATTGTCTGCTTTTTTCTTTATGCTTCATACTATTTTGAAAACTTTTTCGTTAAAAATTCATTGGTTTGTGTAACCAAATAAGCAAAACTGCGTAACAATAAAAACAAAAACAAGTAAGATTAAAAGAAAATGGGATTATTTTCATTTCTAACACGAGAAGTAGCGATAGACCTTGGAACAGCCAACTCTATCATAATTTGCAACGATAAGGTTGTGGTTGATGAGCCGAGTATAGTTGCAATAGACAATTCCACAAGAAAGATAATGGCAGTGGGTAAGAGAGCCATGCTTATGTATGGTAAAACCCACGATAATATTAAGACGATACGACCTTTAAGAGACGGCGTTATAGCAGACTTTGATATGGCAAACGATATGATTAAGGAACTGATAAAGATGATACCTTTTAAACGTTCCTTGGTTCCGCCGGCTTTGAAAATGGTTATATGTATTCCTTCGGGTATTACCAATGTTGAGGAGCGAGCAGTAAGAGATGCGGCAGAACAAGCCGGAGCAAAAGATGTTCGTTTGATTCACGAGCCAATGGCAGCCGCAATCGGTATTGGTATAGATGTCTTGGAGCCTGTTGGTAATATGATTATCGATATAGGTGGCGGTACGTCTGAGATTGCAGTCATTGCATTGGGTGGTATTGTTTGCAACAAGTCAATACGTATTGCGGGCGATGAGTTTAATAGCGATATTGTGGAGTACATGAAAAAACAACACAATATATATATAGGCGAACGTATGGCAGAGAAAATAAAAATAGAGTGTGGTTCGGCTGTGCCGGAATTGGAAAATCCGCCAGAGGATTTCTCTGTTCAAGGTCGCGATGTATTGACCGGTATTCCAAAGGAGATTATGGTTAATTACAGAGAAATCGCTCACGCTTTGGATAAGTCTATCGCAAAAGTCGAGAGTGCAGTCTTGGAGGCTTTGGCTATGACTCCTCCTGAACTTGCGAGTGATATTTACCACACAGGTATATATTTGGCAGGCGGTGGCGCATTGCTTAGAGGCTTGGATAAGAGAATTGCAGCGAAAACCAAATTGGCAGTTCATGTTGCTGACGATCCATTGCGTGCTGTTGCAAGAGGTACCGGTGCTGCACTTAAAAATTATGATAAATTTACTTTCTTGATTAAATAAACGTAAATCGAAATCCAACAAAGGAAATGTTATTAAGAAGTGTTCGACACTTCGGTTCATAATAGATTAGTTAAAGGTTATTGTTTGCTCTTCGCTTATTACCATAAGCGAAGAGTTTTTTTGATTGAGAGAAGAAGAAATTTTTATTCCTTTATTGATTTTATGGATTAGTGAGGTTGAAAAATCAATAAGTGATACGGCAAAAATAATGTTTAATATTAAGAAAATAGTGTTAATGATTATTTGAATAGTCAGTGATGAAAATTAAAAATTTTGTTAATTTATTTTGTCATATTGCGAAAAGATTGTAATTTTGCAACTTCAAAAAAATTGGATAATAAGGTTAAGTTTGTAATAATAGGAACTTAACGAGTTTTTAACAATTAAAATTAAAAGAAAAGAAATGGTAAAACAGTATGAAACCGTTTTCATTATGACTCCCGTTTTATCTGACGAACAGATAAAGGAAACGGTAGGCAAGTATCAGAAACTGTTGAAAGACGGTGGTGCCGAAATCGTTGATGAAAACAATTGGGGAATGCGTAAATTGGCATATCCTATTCAAAAGAAAACTTCGGGTTATTATTACTTGATTGAATTTAAGGCTGAGGGTAGTTTGATTGCTACATTGGAGACAGCGTACAAACGTGATGAGAAATTACTTCGTTTCTTGACTGTATCTTTGGATAAATTTGCTGTTGCTTACAACGAGAAAAAACGTAATGGCGGATTGAAATCTCAACAAAAAGCATCAGAAGGAAAAGAGAAAGTAGAAAAAGCAGAAGAGGAAAAATAATAATAGGAGGAAAAGATTATGGCAAATGATACTGAAATAAAGTATTTAACCCCTATCAAGGTTGAATCTCAAAGAAAAAAATATTGCCGTTTCAAAAAGAGCGGTATTAAATATATAGATTATAAAGATGCTGATTTTCTTTTGAAGTTCGTTAATGAACAAGGTAAAATATTACCAAGAAGAATTACCGGAACATCTAATAAATATCAGAAAAAAGTTGCACAGGCAATAAAAAGAGCAAGACATCTTGCGTTGATGCCATACGTAGCTGACTTATTGAAATAAAAAGGAGGGGAAAGATATGGAAATTATATTGAAACAAGACGTTGCTCACGTAGGATATAAAGACGAAATAGTAAAGGTTAAAGATGGTTATGCAAACAACTATCTTATTCCACAAGGACTGGCAATAATGGCTACACCTTCTGCAAAGAAAATGTTGGCAGAAGATTTGAAGCAAAAAGCATTCAAAGAACAAAAGATAAGAACCGAAGCAGAGGCAATAGCAGCAAAAATCAGCGGTTTTTCCGGTTTGAAACTTGCAACAAAAGCAGGAGAAAACGGCAAGATTTATGGTTCTGTAAATACTATTCAATTGTCAGAGGCTATCAAATCACAATTTGATATGGACGTTGATCGTAAAAAAATCACTATCAAAGGTGAGGCTATCAAAGAACTTGGTTCTTACAAAGCAATGGTTAGCGTTTATAAAGACATCAAAGCAGAATTTGACTTTGAAGTAGTAGCTGAATAAGCAATATAATTGATTGTTGCTTTCATAAGCGAGAGCATTTTTTAATCAATGTAAAATTGGATATTAGGAAGGCAGATGACAATTTGTCTTCCTTTTTTGTTTTTTCGTTTAATAAGTATGATAACAAACGCACAAGTAAAAACAATAACGGCATTAAAAGAAAAGAAGTTCAGGGAACGCAGCGGATTGTTTGTTGTTGAAGGCAGAAAGATGACGCAAGAATTGATTAAAAGCGATTATGAAATCGAACAAATCTTTGCTTGCAAAGAGTGGATAGAGGATAATAAAATATTGGTAGCTTCGCTTAATAAAATCGCAAATCTTGTCGTCGAGGTTGCCGATAGGGAACTAAGCAGAATAAGTTCTCTTTCCACAGCCGATAGAGTTATTTGTATCGTAAAGCAGCGTAAAACCAATGAAGTCGAATGGCAAACCAATGAAAAGAAATTGGTTTTGGCGTTGGACGATATAAACAATCCCGGCAACTTGGGTACAATCATTCGTATGGCGTTATGGTTCGGCGTTAAGGATATTGTTTGTAGCAAAGACACCGTTGATTGCTACAATCCCAAAACGCTACAATCCACAATGGGTGCTATATTCCACGTAAATATATCATACACGGATTTGACGGAGTTTTTATTCAAAAACCAAAAGCGTAATATCTATGGCACGGTGCTTTTGAACGGCAAAAACATATATAAACAACAATTGCAGAACGACGGTATCATAGTTATAGGCAGCGAATCGCACGGCATAAGCGATAAAGTCAAACGCTTCGTTAATAATCCTATAACCATTCCGTGCTTTGCCCCAAGTAATGAAGTTGAATCCTTAAACGCTTCTGTTGCCTGCGGAATTATTTTATCGGAGTTTAGAAGAACGATATTTTAATCTTTCATTATAAGTTACGAGGGACGATTTTTTTAATTCGCCCCTCGCTTTGTGTTAATACACGTTAGTTCGTTTTATCTTACAATTATCTTTTCCGTTGCGATGCCGCTTTGTGTTCTGATGCTTAGATAATAAACGCCTGCATTAAGGTTTGAAGTTTTGATTTCGTAGTTTTCAGTTCCTGTATTTAGAACCTCATAACAACCAAAAACAATCAGAAATATCCAAACGTAAATCTTTAATTACCAACACATTCTATAAATTAACACTTTTCGGCTGCTTTTTGTCGCTTCCCAAATTTCCACATATTTTTGATACATATTTCTGACGTGGAGAATTTGCGGAGCTTATTTTTTGTCATATCGTGCAGGTAGTTGACAAGGGTTTACAACCATTTACGATAAGCGACAAAATCCGCACCGATATGCAGCAATAGTCACATCGTGCAGAAAGGCGACAACGGTTGACTGCCGTTTACACCTGTTTACCACTTCGGAGATACATAGTTGAAGAAATGAACGAGTAAACGATAAAGCAGTATGAGTACAACCAAAAAATGCCAATTTTGTGGCAAGCCCTTTGTAACCCGGAGCGGTATGCAAAGGTATTGCAGCGAGGCTTGTCAGGCGGAAGCCAAACGAGCCAGAGTGATGCAGAAGAACAACCTCTTCAAAGTCGCCCAACCCTTGATGAAGATACAGCATCAGGAGTATCTCACCTTTTCCAAAGCAGCCATCCTCATGGGCTGTTCCCGACAGTACATTTACAAACTCGTAGCTCTCGGCAAGCTGAAAGCCTCACGCATCAGCAACCGCATGGCATTCATCCGCAGAGCCGACATCGAGCAGATGTTGGAGGGCAATCCCTATCACCGCATCCTGCCCGGCAGCACCTTCGTACCGAGAAAGTCCGCTTCATCATCCCTACCAACCAAAAGAGAAATAAGGGAAAAGGAAAGCGATGAAGTGTTGGACTTCTATTCGGGCGAGGAGGTGATGACCCTTTTTAAGGTAAAGCAGTCGTGGCTTTACACTTCCGCCAAGCGCAACCATATCCCCATCTGCCGTATCGCAGGAAAGAACTATTACAGCAAGAAGCATATAGATGAGTTTTTCGGTGTCGCTGTCGATATAAGCGGAATTACCGACTGGCTCCTGACCGAGGAGGTGGAAGAACTGTTCGGCATGAAGCCGACCGCACTCCGTGCCTTCACCTACCGCCATAAGATACCCACCAAAAGAGAATACGGACGTACCTATTACTCCAAATCCCATCTGGACGAACTCCGCAGAACCGACCTCGTGAACGATGAACGCTACTACACCGTGGAGCAGGTGCAGCAGATTTACGGGCTTTCCTCTGCCAATATCTGCCATATCGTCAAGGTGAAGCATATCGAGAAGATAAAGGTCGGTGTGAAAAACCTGCTTTTGCGTTCCGATGTGGAGCGTGTCATGGCAGAAAGGAACAAACAACCGTGAAAAACCTATTTTATCGAGAAATTATTTCAAAATGGAGTATCGTGGAGGTATTCACGGATATTTCACGTTGTTCCTTTGCGGCAGATAACTCGGAAACACCACCGAAAATGTTTAACTTCAAAATTATATTGATATGAGTAAATGCAAGACAGTGACCTTGCGTAAGCGCAAGATTAAGAACGGGACACAGTATTCACTATGTTTGGATTACTATCCCGGCTACCGTGACAACATTACCATGAGGGTGATTACACGTGAAGCCTTGGGGATTTACATCTTCGCCAAACCTGCCAACCAGCAGGAGCGGGATTTCAACACACGCATGATGAAAAAGGCTGCCATCCTACGTAACCAGCGTTATGAAGCCATCTTCAACGAGAACAACGGCTTCTTTGACAAGTCCAAGATGAAAGGCGATTTCCTTGCCTATTTCAAGGGCTTGGCAGACCGTAAAAACATCAAGTGGCAGCACGTTTACAAGCACTTTGAAAGGTTTGTGAACGGCAAATGCACCTTTGAGGAGGTGGATGTGGACTTGTGCCGCAAGTTCATGGAGTACCTGCTGAGTGCGCCTCAGACTATCCACACCAATCAAAAGTTGCATATCAACTCCGCAGCAGGTTATTGGTCAACATTCCGTGCCGTGCTTCACACAGCCTACCGTGACAGGAAGATAAAGGAAAACCCCAACGGTTTCTTAGACCGTATCGAATGCATTCCCACCATCAGGGAACATTTGAGCCAAGAGGAACTGATACGGCTTGCCGAAACACCTTGTGAGGAAGAGGTACTGAAAAAGGCTTTTCTTTTCGCCTGTCTTACGGGATTGAGGAAGAGCGACATCAGGCAACTCACGTGGCAGCAGATACAGCCATACACCAACGGCAGGATGTTCGTTACCACCCGTATGCAGAAGACAAAGGAAATAGTGCATAACCCTATCAGTGATGAAGCCTACGGACTGTTGGGAGAACGTGGAGAGGGGCTAATCTTTGAGGGCTTCAAGGATAAGATGCTGCAAGGACCACTCCAACGCTGGCTCTCTGCAGCAGGAATAACCAAGAAAATCACTTTCCATTGCACCCGCCACAGCTTCGGAAGCCTGCACGTGGAAATGGGAACGGATATGGCTGTAATCCAAGCCTATCTCGGTCATAAGAACATTACCACCACACAAATCTATTCCAAGATAGCAGCGCAGCAGATGTGTCAGGTGGTGGACAAGATAACCCTGAAACGCAAAGAGGCATAAACACTTCCATTGACGGATATTCAGAGGGGCGGTTATTGCTTTGTGTGCTTTAACCGCTCCTCTGTTTTTGGCTTGATGCCACCCCTCAGAGTATGAAACTGAGTATGATATGATGACATTTCGTGAAATACATTGAAAAAGACCGTTCTAACCGCAAATAACGGGCAGTAATTGGGAAAAATAGCATTAACTTTGCACAAAACAAAAAATAGGAACAATCAATCTCTCAACGAAATATGGAATCATCAGTCAAGGACAAATACATTATCTTGGGCTTTGTCGGCTTCGCCATCGTCCTAATATCTTCTTTCGCCACGCTGGTCATTGCGGACAATTTCAACCAAGACAACTTTGTCAGATGGATAGTGTTCGTATGCTGCAATCTGTTGGGATGGCTGCTCTATCTCTCCTTTCAGACACTCATCTTTGATACATACGAAATCTACAAAATCAAGTTTGGCAAGAAAGAAACGGTTGCCGAAGCCATAGAGGTACAGGAAGAACTGCCACAAAATACGCTTGAAGAAACTACATCTGTACCTGCATCTACATCAGCTCCTGAGCCTGTACCCGAACCAGCCCTGATAAAGGAAGAGCCACCTATCCAAGCACATCCGATAGAGCTTACCATCGCCCCGGATCTACATGCGAAGAACCGTGCCGATTATGCAAACAGAGAACAACGGGAAAAGGAAGAACGCATCCGCATGGTCATGGAGTATTGTCACTTCTACCTGCCCCGCATTGCCGACCAAGAAACCGTAAACCATATCTGTGCTGAGGTGGATAAGTGGATGAATCTTCATACATATACTCCCAAGCCCATACCGAACCCACTTACTAAAGACATCAACAACATTCCGCTCCGGCATTTCGTGTGGAATATCTCCGAGCGTTTCATGTATAAGAAATACTACAACGGGGACAACCGTGCCGGTTTCATCAAAGCCCTTTTCCCGAAAGCGTTTGCCGATACAGACACATCAACCATCAAGAACTTCAAGGTTGAGCCGTTAAAGACGGAAATTCCCATTGACGAACCCGAAAATGGCAAACTTGATTTCCACTATCCCGAGGATTACGTGCGGAATTAGGATAATCACGACACCAACGACAAACATCCGGTAATTCGTAACCTGCTGTTTTACAATGCTTCCCGAATAACATTACCCATCATTCACGGTTGGGCAACGTTATTCGGGAATTATTTTGCAATGAC